>JBIKKL010000295.1:0-6168 GCA_044360365.1 Burkholderiales bacterium
CGGCGGCGGCGGGCCGACCCGGCCCCGCATCGACTCGTCGGTGCACGCCGGCACCAGCGCGACGCTGACTTCACCGATCGTCGCGCCGCCCATCGTGAAGCATGTGTGTCCGAGCTTCGCGTTGAGCGGCTTCAGCAAGGCATCCTGGATGATGTCGGAGGCATTGCCCTCGGGAAGACGGAGCTGATAGCGTCCCGATTCGTCGACGAGCTGAGCGTCGAGCACTTGGCGGATCCCCCGCAGTTCCCGCAGCATCTGGCGTGCGACCTGCGCTCCGCTCGGCCCGGCGGGCAGTCCGGTGAGACGCAGCCCGACTTTCTGTTCGGTGACGGCGAAATGCTGCAGGAAGAAGTTCTTGGAGAACTCTTCGCCGACGAGGCGTCCGATGTCGTTCAACGCCAGATCCTCCGACGCCCAGCTTTGCGCTCGCGGCAGCGTGGTGTTGAGGTAGATCTCTTCCCCGGAGGCGCGATCCACCGCCTTGATGGTCCAGGAGGTCAGGGCGGTCTTCGAGATGGTGAGGCCGGAAGCTTCGAGCCGCATCGAAAGCTTCTTTACCTTCACTTCTCCCTGGATGTGGAAGTCGGCCTGTTTCGCATCCGGCCCGGTCTTGATCTCCCCCTCGGGCGTCCAGACACGAAAACCGAACGAGCGAACCCGTTCCTTCAGCACGTTCTCTGCAAGCTGCGAGCGTGCGGTCGGCAGGGCTTCGGCCGTGTCGGCGTTCTGGATCGTGATGACGACGGAGATCTTGGGATCGCCGCTCGTGCGTATGAATTCGACACGCTCTTCCTTGCTCATCTCGTTGAGCGATTTCTGCACGGCCCGCACCTTCACGGCGGCGCGGGCTTCCGCAACGATCAGGCCGTCCTTTCCGATTTCGGGAGCGCCTTCGGAAATGACCGTCTTGATGAACATGCCCGGGTCAGTCAGGAGCCTCTTTTGAATGAGGGGGTAGTACTTGTCCAGGGAGCTCGGCTGAACGTAGAGTGCGAGCGCCTTGTCGACGAGTTGGCGCTTCGCATCGGCACGGGCTTCGGCTTGAGCGGCAGCCTGATCGCCGTTGAATCGTGGATCCTTCGGGTTCACGAGGCCGAGCGCACTGATGACCATCGTTCCCGGTTCGACCTGCACCTCGGGCTGCGGCGCGATCTTCGCGACGGTCGGTACGACGGTCTCGGGGCTGGACGAGCCAGGGCTCGACCCCTGCGTGGGCTGTGCGGGTGATGTGGCCTGCGGCGTTTCGGCTTGGGGACGTTGGCTGCCGCTTCCGGCGAGGAAGTAGCCTGCGGTGCCGATGACGCCGACCGCGACGAGGCCGATCATCGCGATGACAGGCGCGCCCAGACCCGACTTGTTCGAGGCGGCGGGCGGAAGGCTATTGCGCATCGGTTCCGGTTGTGCGGCGAAGACCGCAGCCGGCTGGGGCAAAGGTGCGCTTTCCGGCGGCCGCGGCGACATCGTCGGCGCTGCACGAAGACCCGCGTCGGTGACGGTCGCTTCGGCAACCGGAGGCAAATCGACCAGCGTCGCGTCGTCGGGACGCGCGGGGGCGAGGCGTTCGGTGACCGTGGCATCCACGCTAACGCCCGTGATGACTGCGCGAATCGCCGCAGCGAACTCGGCTGCCGATTGAAAGCGCTCCGCGACCTTCTTCGCCATGGCCTTGCGCACGACGACATCCCACGCGGGCGGCAGGGTCGTGTTGAGCATCGAAGGTGCCAGCGGCTCTTCGCTCAGCACCTTGTACATGATCGTCGTGACATTGCCCGTAAACGGCTTCTCCCCGGTCAGGAACTGATACAGGATCACGCCGGCGGAGAAGATGTCGCTGCGGCTGTCGACCGGCTGGCCCAGGAACTGTTCGGGAGACATGTATGCCGGCGTGCCGAGCACGGCGCCGGCTTGCGTCAGATCGGAGGTTTCGAGGCGGGCGATGCCGAAGTCCGCCACCTTCACTGCCCCGCCATCGAGCAGGATGATGTTTGCCGGCTTGATGTCGCGATGAATGACGCCGCGCTCGTGCGCGTGCTGCAAGGCGTCGAGCATCTCGCTCATGATGCGCTCGACTTCCTTCAGGGGAAAGCGCTCGTTCGCTTCGAAGTAATCCCGCAACTCCTTGCCGCGGATGAATTCCATCGCGATGAAGGAGATCGGTTCGCCGCCGGCCGCGGCATCGGCGTCCTCGCCGTACTCGTAGATGGAAACGATGTGGGGATGATTGAGGCGTCCGGCCGCCTGCGCTTCGCGACGGAAGCGTGCGACGAGTTCGCTCGCCTGGTCCTTGTTCAACTGCTCGGGGCGGATCGTCTTGATGGCGACGACGCGCTCGATCATCGGATCGAAGCCTTCGTAGACCACGCCCATGGCGCCTTTGCCCAGTTCGCGCCGGATCTGATATTTGCCGAGCTTGCTCGATTGAGCCACCGGTCATCCCTCCGAGTTGCGATCGGCGCATCGTGCGCCATGCAGAAAAGCGCGAGGCCCGAGGGGATGGGTGTGCGTCGTGCACACGCCCCGCGAGCCTCGATGCGTTCGCTGCTCGTCGTCGCTTACTTGTATTTCGAATCGATTTCCCAGACGGCGGTCTGCACCAGTCGCTGGATCATGGTGTCGAGGCCCACGCCGCCTCTTGCGCCCTGAGAAACGCCCAGGACGCTGGTGTTCTGCGCACCGACCTCCATCTTAAGTTCCGAGTAGCCCTGGGCGACCTGCTCGGTCGTGCTCGCATCCATGATCTTGTAGCGCATGCCGATCAGCCATACGCCTGTGGACTCCGAGGTTTGCACCGAACTCGTGGCACGGCCGGCCACGGCGCCGCCAAGCCCACCGAACATGCCGATGATGCCGCCCACCGCGCGACCGTCGAAGCCTTGCCTGTTTTCGGCAATCTGCTCGGCTTTCAGGATGTCGAACTTGACGATCCACTTCGTCGATTTGAGTTGCCCGACGTTCATCGTCTTGCGGGCCTTTTCCGGATCACCGAGGTTGTAGGCGATCGAGATCTCTTGCAGGAGGTTGCCGAGGTTCGAGCGTTCGAGCACACCGAAGTTGGCTTGCGAAAGTTCGAGTTCGGCGAAATCCGCGATGTTGTTGGGGCCGAACTTTTGCATGAAGCTTGCGTTGCTGCTCTTGATGTCGCCCGGAATGACGACGAGTGCCGGACCGCGCGTGCCCTTGTTGACGTATTCCACCGGCTTGTACATCGCCTGATCGGCCGCGGCGTTTGCCTTCTGGGACGTTTCGCTGCCGGCATTGGGGGATGGATTCCCGAACACGGGCTGGGCAACCGCGGGCTGAATGCCGGCCAGCAAGGTGCATACGGCTACGGAAAGTCCGATCTTGTTCGCGGCTACCCGCCTGGAATTCATCGTCTAGCTCCTTTCGTGCAATGAAAACACTTCATGATCGCCGTTCGCGATTATCGGCCGGTACGGCGGCAGTAGTCGCTGTAGAGCTTGGCTACGACTTCGTCCGCGCGCTCGTTGACCAGGGTGAGCGCCATGCCGAGCACGTCGCGTCCGGAGTAGCTGGCATTGGTGGCGCTGGCCTCGGAGATCGTGCGTCCGTTCGACCCCGTGAGGGTGAAATCGAGTCGCACGGCGACCTGATTCACGTTAACGAGCGGATTGCGGGAAATCTGAGTGTCGATCACGCCTCGCAGGATGTACTGGGCGGCCATGCGCCGTGCGGCGCTGATGGCAGCATCGGGGTCGTTCCGAAAGAAGGCGTCGATCTCGGCTTGGGCGACCTGCTTTCGGATCTCTTCCGGCGTGTAGGTACGCAGCCCGAGATTGCGCAAGCGGCGGTTGATCGCCTCGGTGTGAGAGGTGTAAGTGGACTGGTTGGCAACCATCGTGCCGTTGCGGTGTTCGCCCATGACGACCATGATCTTCTGATTCTTCACCTTGGCCATGCATGGGGTGGCGAGCAGGTCTTCGGTCTGGGCCCGGCGCTCCGCTTCGGCGTCTTCGCGCTCGCGCTGGGCGGTATCGTCGGAGAACCGAAACCCTTGGGTCATCGCCGGGGATGTCCCCAGGCAAAGGACTGCGGTTACGAATACACAGATTAAACGTGGCATTGTCAGCCGGATCCGGATCAGGAGGCTAATTGAATGCGTCGAGGCGGGATTCGCGCGCATGATCGCGATATCGAGCCGACGACGATCTAGTCGGAGTATATGACAGGCTGCAGCGAAACAATCGTCGAATGATGCAAGAAGCGGGCCGTTTCATCGCGGCAGTTTGTCACGTTGCCACATCGGTTGCTAATGGTGTTGCGCTGCGGACGTCGCGGCCAGTTTCGCCCGGGCACGAGCCAGCGCGGCTTCGACCACTGCTCGTTTGCGCGCTTTGGCAGGATCATCGCTTTGGGCGAGCGCGAGCAACTTGTGCTCTGCCTTAGCTGCCATTCGCGCTGTGTGCTCGATCTTGTCCTGTTCGATACGGCGCTTGCGCTGCTCGTAACGCCTGCGTGCGGCATCGCGGTCGAAACCTCGATGGCCAGGCAGGAGCGCCGTTCCCAGATTCCGGACCGGGACGAGATCGATGCAGTCCACCGGACACGGGGGCAGGCACAACTCGCATCCGGTGCACTGGTCTGCGATCACGGTGTGCATTACCTTCGGCGCCCCGACGATGGCATCGACGGGGCAGGCCTGGATGCACAACGTGCAGCCGATGCAGTTGGCTTCGTCGATGCGCGCGATCAACGGTCTCTTGTGTTCGCCCCGCGTCGTATCGAGCGGCAGCGGCGCCGATCCGGTGCATGCCGCAAGCTTGCGTATGACCCGATCGCCGCCCGGCGGGCATCGGTTGATGGTCGCATCCCCGGCCGCCATGGCTTCAGCGTAAGGGCGGCAACCATCGAAGCCGCATTGCCGGCATTGCGTCTGGGGCAGTTGCGCATCGAGAAGAACGGCCAACGGTGTCGACTGCCTTCGCAAGCAAAACGCAGCGACGAAAATCGCCACTAGCATGGCGAGCGCAACCGGCAAGGCGAGAGGCAGATCCAAGTGGGCCAGAACGTTCATGTCGAGGATGCGCCGGGGGAGCGGAGTACCGCGCGTCGCCCACGGGCGAGGCGATGGACGCGCAGGGATTCTAGCTGGACGGCACCGGCAGCGGCCACAGGCATCGCTAGAATCGCCCGATGGTCCGCTCCCCACGCACGCGCAACGCGATGCAACGTTCACCGATCGACGACATGCTCGTGCTGATCAGCACCCGGATGGAGCGGCCACCGTCGACGCAGGTCGTCGGATGGGGGCTCGTACTTCTGGTCGGCGCCGCCTTCGCGACCGGACTGGGGTATCCCCTGGTCTTCGGCGATTACGCAATGCTGACGTCCGCAAAGCTCGCGGCCTACGGTCGTTCCCTACCCACTCCGACGACACCTTGGCTCGCCGAGGCGAGCTTCGGCTGGACCAGTCTGCTCGTCGGGGCCGATTGGTTCTGGCACCGGGCGTTCAATCTGATGCTGCACGGATTGTCCGTCGCGGTGGCTTTCCTGGTCGCTCGTCGCATGTTGAGCGATACGTATCGTGGCGACGTGCATCCCGACTGGGTCGCCTTGCTGGCGGCCGGGCTCTTCGCCCTGCATCCGGTTTCCGTTTATGCAACCGCGTATCTTTCGGCGCGCTCGTCGCTGCTTGCCGGATTCTGGTGTCTCGTCGCGCTTTGGAGTTTGCTCAGATCGACTGAATCGACCTCCTCCAAGGCGGGGTGGCTCGTGCCGTTGGCCTGCCTGGGTGCCGTGGCGAGTGCGCCCCTCGCCGTAGTCGTGCCGCTCGTGTTGTTGATTGCCGCTCGATGCGCCCACCCAGCGTTGCCAATCGGGAGTGTGCGCACCGTTCTCGTGGCAGCGACCGCGATCGTCTTCGGCTGGATGTTGTGGGCGCTGATCTCCGGTGGCGGTGTCGCGCTGTCGGACTACCTTCAGCACGCGGGCGAGAACGCTGTGCGCTGGCTGCGCGGGGTCGGATACGTGTTCGTGCCTGCAACGCCATGGATGGCGATCGACATGCCGGAACCTGTTCCGCCTGTTCCGGGATGGGCTGGGATGATTGCTGTCGTTGCGATGGTGGGTTTGGTCGCGATCGGCTTTGCCGCTGCCGGACGTTCACGCGGGCGAGTGCCGGCGGTTCTGGTCGGATGCATCGGTGCGTTC
>JBIKKL010000296.1:0-6160 GCA_044360365.1 Burkholderiales bacterium
AGCCGCGATGGCAGGGATGGGAGACCGCGAAGAAGCGACCACCGGCGTGGACCGGACGATCGTCGAGAACCACGCAAGGAGCGCAATGACGACGGTAGCCGTCCGAAGCAGCAGGGCGACGGCGCAGGACCGCAGCGTGCCGAGCGTAAACCGCCCGCGTTGGAGGCAGCTCAGACCGTGGCGGCCGAACCCTCGGATGTCGGAGCATCAGCAGTCTCGGAGGGAGCAACCCCGGGATCAGGTCGTAGTCGACGTCGTCGCGGGCGCCGGGGTGATCGCGGCGAACGTACCAGCGATCCGCGCAATTCGCCTGCGAACGAATCGGACGATCAGTCATCGGTTGCAGAGCCCATCGCGGCAGCGGCAAGTCCCGTCGTAGCCGTGGATACGCCGACGGAGCCCGCCCTCCAGGCGGTAGCGACGCCGATGCCGGAACCGGCCCGCGAACACGCTGCGCCTGCATCGGCTGATGAACCCGCAGCGGAACCTGTGCCTCGCGCCGCGACGGTCGTTTCGGAGCCGCAGCGTACGGAGTCCGTAGTCATCGCCCCCGAGGACAGGACGCTTCAGACCGCGCCGGAATCCGAAGCACCGCGCCCCACCGAGATCCATGTGCAAACGCCCGTGGCCACGGAGGCACCGGTACCGACTCAGAAGGCTCAACCCGCGGTGCGCTACGAATTGCCCACCGATATGGTGATGATCGAAACGTCGGCTGCATCGAAGGTCGCCAGCGCAGCGCCGGAGGCCACCGCTGACGATACTCCACCGCCCCCACGACGACGACGGCCCGCATCTGCCGAAGCCGCCGCGCCGGAACCCCTGGTTCAGATCGAAACGAAAAGGTAACACCTCCTTCGCCAGCACACCCCCGAATCGGATCGCGCTCGCAACCGCGAACCGATTCGGGCATCTGCGCCATGCTTCGCTCATCTGTATACTAGCCACCACACTACGTAGCATCAGGAGGTTTCCATGAGTTCGCCCGCACCCGCGCAAAAACCTTCAGAGCCATCGTCGGAGAAGCTGCCCCGGGAGGATCTCGAAGATTTCGTTCCGTGTATTGTCAACGGCGTCCCCCATTTCCCGGTCTTCTACATGCGCGGCGGCACATCCACCGGGATCGTGCTCTGGACCGGACATGTACCCGACGATCAGGGCCTGAAAGAAGAACTCATCCGTTCGATCATGGGCGTACCGCCCTGCGGGGAGTCTCGCGGGAACAAGCAGACCACGGGTCTCGGTCGAGGCGCACCGACCAGCAACAAGGTGTTCATCGTATCGCGGCCGAGCAGCGGGGACGCCGACATCGCCAGCACCCTGGCCCAACTTGCAGCGGACAAATCGGCCATCGATTGGAGCGTCAACTGCGGCAACATGTCTGCCGCACTCCCGATGTATGCCCTCGAAACCGGGCTTGTTCCCCCTGGCGACGACCGCACGGTCGTTCGGATCTTCAACACGAACACGGGGGTCACGACGGATGCGTCGGTACGCACGCCGGAGGGGAATTCCTATATTCCCGCCGATACCGAAATCCCCGGTGTCATGGGCCGCTTCCCCGGCGTCGAGCTGACTCTCCGTCATCCGGTGGGCGCAAAGACTGGCAAGCTCCTTCCGACCGGACAGGCAAGCGACGAAGTCTGTGGCGTCGAAGTCTCGTGCGTCGACGTAGCGGTACCCATGGTCATACTGCGAGCGGAAAGCGTCGGGAAGACAGGCCTCGAGTCCCCCGACGAACTGTCGCGCGACCCAAAGCTCAAGGAGCGCCTGCGCGAAATCTGGGTGGCTGCAGGGCTCAAAATGGGTCTGCGTCGGCGTGGCGGAGCATTGATGACCGCGCAGGATCTGGGGCATAGCGAGACCGTGCCGAAGGTCTGTCTAGTCTCCGCCACCGACGATGACGCCAACATCAACGCTCGCTACTTCACGCCGCAGGCGCCGCATAGCTCATTGGCAGTCACGGGCGGATGTTGCCTCGCCGTCGCCTGCCTTGTCCCCGGGACTGTCGCAAATGCCCTGGCACGCGGGTTGCCCCACATCAGCGAATCGAGCGGCGTATGCACCGTTGCCATGCGCAATCCCGCAGGCATACTGCGTGCGCGAATCGGCGCCGCAGCCACGTCGTCCGGGCTGCGAGTGACCTCGGTTGCCTACGAGCGCAGCGCTCAGCTGTTCCTGCGCGGACACTTCCCCGTATACGCCGCATCGGACGGTTTGCGTCAATACGCTGCCCACTGGTCCGCGTAGGGGTCGAAACACCGAACCGTAGCACCTTTGCCCCGCCGGTCAACGGTCGGACGGTGCTTCCGAGTTGCCGAGGTGATGCTCGCGGACGTGCTCGACCAGCGACTCGCAAGCATCTTCCAGCATATCGAGCACGATCTCGAAGCCCTTCACGCTGCCGTAGTAAGGGTCGGGCACTTCGGGCAGCGTGTTCCGGCGTGAAAAATCCATCAGCATCTTCAGCTTCTCTCGATGCTCGGACGGACAGCGCTGCTCGAGCGATTCCATGTTCTGGCGATCCATCGTGAGGATAAGATCATAGCGCTCGAAGTCTTCGTCGGCGACATGGCGCCCCCGCAGCTTCGACATGTCGTAGCCGCGCTTCTGCGCGACTGCGCGCGCACGACCATCGGGAAGCGACCCCACGTGAAAATCGTGCGTACCGGCCGAAGCGCAGTGCACGACAGATCCAAGTCCAGCCTCCGCGATCTTGTGCCGAAAGACGGTTTCCGCCGTCGGCGAGCGACACAGATTGCCCATGCAGACAAACAGCACCTTGACGCGCGGCTGCGCGGCTGCGCCACCGAGTCCGAGCACACTGCGCAACAGGTCGCGCATCATTCCTCCGAAAACAGTCGCGACTTGAGCTGACTCAATCGATTGCGCAGCTCTGCGGCACGTTCGAATTCGAGCTGCCGGGCAGCTTCCAGCATTTCCTTCTCCACGCGCTTGAACTCACGGGTGAGTGCTTTCTGATCCATCGTCCTGTAGGACTCGCGAGCCTGCGCAGCCTTCCGCGCTTGCTGCGCGGATTCACCCGACTCGTAGACTCCCTCGATGATGTCCTTGATCCGCTTGATCACGCCCCGGGGAACGACGCCATTCGCCGCATTGAACGCCGTCTGTTTGGCGCGACGCCGCTCGGTTTCGTCGATGGCCTGGCGCATCGAGGCGGTCATCGAGTCGGCATACATGATCGTGGTGCCGTTGATGTGACGCGCCGAACGGCCGATAGTCTGGATCAACGAGCGCGTCGATCGCAGGAACCCTTCCTTGTCGGCATCGAGAATGGCAACGAGCGAAACCTCCGGAATGTCGAGCCCTTCGCGCAGCAGATTGATGCCCACTACGACATCGAACTCGCCGAGCCGCAAGTCGCGAATGATTTCGACCCGTTCCACCGTGTCGATGTCCGAGTGCAGATAGCGCACTCGAATTCCGTTCTCGGCGAGATACTCGGTCAGATCCTCGGCCATGCGCTTGGTAAGCGTCGTGACGAGCACCCGCTCCGCACGCTCGACGCGCAACCGTATCTCGGACATCACGTCGTCGACCTGTGTCGATGCCGGCCTGACTTCAATCAGCGGATCGACGAGGCCGGTCGGTCGAACCACCTGCTCGACCACACGCGCCTGCGTTCTGCGTTCGTAATCGCCCGGCGTCGCAGAGACAAACACGGTCTGCAGCATCTTGCCCTCGAACTCGTCGAAACGCAGCGGCCGATTGTCCACCGCGCTCGGCAATCGAAAGCCGTACTCGACCAGCGTTTCCTTGCGGGAGCGATCCCCCTTGTACATGCCGCCGAGTTGCGGGATCGTGACGTGGCTCTCGTCGATGATCATCAGCGTCTCGGGCGGCAGATAATCGATCAATGTGGGCGGAGGCTCCCCGGGCTTGCGACCGCTCAGATGCCGGGAGTAGTTCTCGATGCCTTTGCAGAACCCCATTTCGTTGAGCATCTCGAGATCGAACCGTGTGCGCTGCTCGATACGCTGTGATTCCAGAGCACGCCCCTGACCGTGATAGAACTCGATGCGCTCGGCAAGCTCGGCCTTGATCCCTTCGATGGCGCGCAGCGTCGTCGCCCGAGGCGTGACGTAGTGGCTGGACGGGTACACCGTATAGCGTCCGACGCGATGCAGTATCTGGCCCGTCAACGGGTCGAACAGCGAGAGTGTCTCGACCTCGTCGTCGAACAGGCAGATGCGAAGTGCCTGTTCGGCGCTTTCGGCAGGAAAGACGTCGATGACGTCACCGCGCACTCGAAATGTCCCGCGACGGAAATCCACTTCATTGCGCTGATACTGCATGTCCGCAAGACGCCTGATGATGTCACGCTGCGCAATCCGCTCCCGCTCGCGCACGTGCAGTATCATGCCGTGGTAGTCGACCGGATCGCCGATACCGTAGATCGCCGATACCGTTGCGACGATGATCGAATCCGGGCGTTCCAGCAGCGACTTAGTCGCCGACAAGCGCATCTGCTCGATGTGTTCGTTGATGCTCGAATCCTTCTCGATGAACAGATCCCGGGACGGAACATACGCTTCGGGCTGGTAATAGTCGTAGTAGGAGACGAAGTACTCCACGGCATTCTCGGGGAAAAATTCACGCATTTCCGAGTAAAGCTGGGCGGCGAGGGTCTTGTTCGGCGCCATGACGATCGCCGGGCACCCGAGCCGGGCGATGACGTTTGCCATCGTGTATGTCTTGCCGGATCCGGTCACGCCGAGGAGCGTCTGGAACCGAAGCCCCTCGCGAACACCGACCGTCAACTGCTCGATGGCTTCGGGCTGGTCGCCGGCAGGCTCGAAGGACTGATGCAGCCGATAGGGACTGTTGGGAAAAGTCTTCACGGTCGCCGCCGCGGCGGGTTCCGGTCGGGGACGCGGTGCACGGGCAGCCATGCTGAGCCCTCGCAAGTTCAACGCGTGATTGTCTCACAGCGTCGTGATTTCTAGGATTGCCGCAGGTAGAATTCAACCCGTTGGTGCGAGTCAGCGCCGCCTTCTTCCTTCCCAGGTTTCCATCATGAACGCATCTGTCCTCTCGTCTGTCGACATGGCGCCCCGCGATCCTATTCTCGGGCTCACCGAAACCTTCAACGCCGACACCAACCCCAGGAAGGTGAACCTCGGCGTGGGCGTGTACGTCGACGACTCGGGCAAGGTCCCGGTGCTCGAATGCGTGAAGCGTGCCGAATCGGCTCTTGCATCCGGCGGTCAGCCGCACAGCTATCTGCCCATGGACGGGATCGCCGCTTACAACCGTCTCGCACAGGAACTCGTGCTCGGCGCGGATCATCCAGCCGTCACCGAAAAACGCACGGTGACCGTCCAGACGCTGGGTGGCACCGGTGCCCTGAAGGTAGGCGCAGACTTTCTTCATCGCGTCAGCCCGGAAGCGCAGGTCTGGATCAGCGATCCGAGCTGGGAAAATCACCAGGCACTGTTCGAATTTGCCGGGTTCGAAGTGAAGTCGTACCCCTACTACGATCCGACAACGAACGGCTGCCGGTTCGACGACATGCTGTCGGCCATCGAAAAAATGCCTGCCGGCAGCATCGTGGTGCTTCACGCATGCTGTCACAACCCGACAGGCGTGGATTTGACGCCAGCCCAGTGGGACTCCGTCGTGAAGATCGTGCAGGCGCGGGGCCTCGTACCCTTCGTCGACCTCGCCTATCAAGGCTTCGGCGATACCCTCGCTGAAGATGCCTACGCGGCCAAGGCATTCGCCTCGGCCTGCCCGGCAGTGTTCATCGCGAGTTCGTTCTCGAAGTCGCTCTCGCTTTACGGTGAACGCATCGGGGCGCTCTCGGTCGTCACCGAAAGTCAGAACGAAGCGACCCGTGTGCTGAGCCAGATTAAGCGGGTCATACGCACGAACTACTCGAGCCCCTCCACCCATGGAGGGCAGCTTGCCGCCATGGTGCTTGGAAATCCGGAACTTCGCGAGTTGTGGGAGCAGGAACTCGCCCAGATGCGCGACCGCATCAAGCTCATGCGCAGGATGTTCGTGGAGAAGATTCGGGAGAAGCGTGCCGATTTCGACTTGAGCTACGTCCTCAAACAACGCGGCATGTTCTCGTACTCGGGGCTAAGCAAGGCGCAAGTCGTGACCCTGCGCGAAAACTACTCGATCTACGCCATCG
>JBIKKL010000297.1:0-6148 GCA_044360365.1 Burkholderiales bacterium
GGGTGTTCGGCGACAACCTCCGAGCCGGATTCGCCAACGATTCCGACGATGCACGTGCCAATTTCGTCGCGCCCGGTGCGGGGGAACTCGCCCTCGATGGATGGGACACGATGACGGAGCGTCAACGCGAAGACCACGTGTTCATCGCCGGTCTCGACTACGACGCGCGCTATGCCGATCCGAACTCGGCGCTTTACATCGCGAGCCTGACGGCACGAGCCGAACGCATCCTGGCCGACGGTGGATGGACGAAGCTCTACTCACCGAACGAGGGTCGCGGCTTCATCAACCGAAACTTCGAAGGCATTCCCACCCAGAATGTGTGGGAGCCGGAAGAACTGGGAGGAAAGCGGGAAGTCACGGACTACACATTGGACGACGGTACCGAAATCTTCCTGCGAGTGCCCATCGAGTGGTGGGATTTCTACGACGTGAAGACCCTCGGCGACGAAGCGCCGCCCGAAGACGACGACAAGAAGCTCCAGTTCGTCGGCAACATGTACACCTACGACGAGGAAGTCGGTCAGGTCCGCAACATCGCCGATCTCAACTATCGCCAGTCGTGGTCGACGCAGTTCGTCACCGGCGAGCCCTCGAATCCGGTGGACGGTACGCGCTGGGATGTCGCCGACAACGATCAGGCGCAGTCGCGCTGGGTCGTGACGCTGATTCCGGGCACCGCGTTCGAGCAGTTCAGCATCGAAGACGGCCGCGAGATCGACTCCATCGACCTGCCGTACTACGCGAATCTTCACACGGGCAATCTCCTGCTCGATCTCGCGACGTTCGGCAGCAACCAATCGGCTCGTTCGCTCTCCGCGAGCAGTCTCGCGACAGGCACGTTCCTGCAGAGCGAGTACATCTTCTCCGGGGCGGCAACGCCCGTGTTCCAGAGCGATGCGGCCTTCTCGTTCGTTCCTTTCGTGACCGACAATTCGGTCGTGCGCCCCTGGTCGCCCGACTGGGATCTGGGCACGGCGGGTACGGTCGACAGCCAGGGCGCCCTCGTGTACGAGGACAAGGATGGGAGGCTGTATCGCGCGACGATCAACGAAGTGATCGCCGCGAATCCCGACGAACTGCAGAACGGCGATGTGGGCAGTGAGGTATCGGCCGGGGTGGCCTTCCTCGGCAACAACTGGGTGGCCGGCGTCGACAAGAATGGCACGCGAGTCTACGCGCAGTCCGAGCCCGGCAGTCCGACGAGCATCCTCGCCGTCGCCAATGCGGCAACGCTCGAACGTCTCAGCAGTTCCACCCGGAACACGGGTGTCGTCGGACAGGATCGGGAATGGGAAGGGGCCGAGTACTACCATACCTCGTTGACCTACACGTACGAGGAAGCAAAGGCTCTTGCTGCCGGCTGGGGTACGGCGGGCGAGACGTGGCGCCTGGTATCGATCAACTCCGCGACCGAGAACACCCTCGTGCGCAACATGCTGCGCGGGAATTCGGTCTGGATCGGCGGGGATCAGGTCAACGGCACCAGCCCGAGCGCCTGGTCGTTGCGTTGGGAAGACGGCTCGGTCATCACCCAGAGTTCCGGCTACAACAACTTCAACGGCGGAGAGCCGAACAACAGCGGTGGAGGCGGCTTCGAAGACGAAGATCAGCTTCAGATGTATCCCAACGGTACATGGAACGACCTGAACGGGAATATCCGGCTGCATGCGGTGCTGGAGAAGGTGCCCGGCTGGAGCGCTCCGTTCAATGTGAGCGAAACGCAAACCGATTTCGTGTATCGCATGACGACGACCTGGAAGCCGATCCAGGACGTTCGTACCGACATCACCTATCTCGCCTTCACCGAGGCACACGACATCCTCGACAACCGGCCTCACTACGAGACCATCGAGACGATGATCCCGGTCATCAAGATGGAGCAGGTGACGAACTGGACGTACGTCCCGGTCTTCCAGTCGCAGCAGGTATCCACGACCACGGGGATCTCCGGCCTCGATACGCTCGATCTGAGCGTCTTCGATCTCGATACGGTGACGGCGACCGGCCACATACGCATCAACGGGGCGAGCGTGGAAGTCGATGCAAGCCTGAATGCGAGCGGTGAGGGCAGCACCATCGTCATCGATGCCGCTGCAGGCGACATCACGATCGGCGGCGACCTGCCAGCCGATGCGCGCCTCAGCGATCTCGTCTACCTCCGCGCGGATGAAATCGCGCTGACCGCAAGCGGCGACATCTCCATCGGAGAAAGCGCCGTGCTGCGCACCGACGACAGCGAGGCGCTGCCGCCTCCCGAGTTCACGGTGCTTGCCCTTGCAGCATCGACCGCTGATATCGCAGCGCAGGCAGGTGGCTCGATCACGGTCGATGGTGTGGTCGTGGGCACGGACGAACTCATGCTCGATGCGGGGACGGGCCTGTATCTTTCCGGCCTCACTGCGGTCGGCGAGGGCGGCACGATCACATTGCGCAGCGGGGACGCAGCGGGGATCGACCTCACGCATGCGCAGATCATGGCGGATCACGTCGTCATCGAGGCGACAGCCGGCAGCGTCGTTCAGGGCGGCGGCGTCATCACCGGGGCCTTCACGGACGCCGGTACCGCCCCTTCGGGGCTGCGGCAGATTGTCAGCCTCGATGCGACGGCTGCATCCGGCATCAGCTTCGACGACCTGGCGGTCGAATCGATCCGTGCCGTCGTGACCGGTGCCGGCAATATCGTCATCAACGAACTCGACGACATCGAGCTTGCGTTCGTACAGACCGCCGATGGGGCGATCGAAGTCACCTCGGGCGGGCACGTCGATGCGGTGGAAGTGCGCTCGTTGACCGACCGTGAAGAGAACGACATCACGATCACCTCGAACGCAACCGCCGATGGCACACCGGCGATCACCGTGGGCATCGTAGAGGCGACGGGAGCAGGAGACGTCATCCTTTCTGCCGCGGGCGGCATCTCTTCGGGGACGAGCGTCATTGCCGGCGACGAACTCACGATCGTCACGGGCGGGTCGCTCGACCTCGTCACGGATCTCGAATCCCTGAGCGTGAAGCTGACGACGGCAGGCTCGCTGAACATCGTCAATCGCAGCAGCTCGCTGACACTCGTCGACATCGAAGTGCTCGACGGCAACATCGACATCGTGACGGACGGCGATCTTCACGCCGAGCGGGTCGTGCTGATCAACGATTGGCACCGCAACGCGGGGGTGACCGGGGATGCGCTGACCGAACTCCTCGGTACGCCGAACATCATTTCCCTGCGCACGACGGAAGGCAGCGGCGGCGAGATCACCGTCGGCTTCATCAGCGGCGGCGAGTTCGCCCGCGACGAAACCGAAGCGCAGGCGATTCGTCTCGCGATGCTGAACGACATCCTCTCTCAGATACCGCTGCCGACCTCGGCACCGTTCATCTCGGAGGCGCTGCTGGATGAGTTGCTCGATAGCGAAGGCGAGACCGTCCTCGACGCTTCGGGTGATCCGCAGCGGGTGGTCAAGCTGGATCTCGCGGAAGTGCAGGCCTTCGCTGCGATCATGGCGGATGGCTTCGCTTCCGGCCAGGCCGGCGTCATGTCTCGCACCGACGCGATCCTGATCGCTCGGGGGTTGGAAGTCCTGTTCGACGTCGATCTCGAATTGCCTTCGATCTCCTCGCCCGGTACGCGAGGCGGCGTATTCGCGGGCGAGCGATTGTCCGAGATGCTTTCGATCGTCAACATGACGCGTTCGCTGGGCAGCTACGCCGGCATCACTCTGGAGGCTGACGGTGCCATCCGCAATGCCGCGGGCAACGACGATCTGGCCGACATCGTTGCCGGCAGCCTCAACCTCAAGGCAGGCGGTGCCATCAGCGGACTCGAAACCGCGGTTCGTTCCTTCGACAGCATCCGCGCGCTCGGTACCGGCGGCGTGAGTCTGCGCGAAGTCGATGCCTACGGCGACAGCGACATCGGCGCGACGTTCAAGCAGGTGGACGTCAAGGGCAACTTCGACGTCAGTGCGATCGGCGGCCTGGTCGTCGAGCGCATTCAGGGCCTCGGCAACATCGAGCTCGCCTCCGACACCGGCAGCATCTTCATCGACCGCGCGACTGGCAGTGGCGTCGCCGTGAAGGCAGGCGGGAGCGTCTCGCTGCGGTCTGGCGCGGACCTGACCCTGACCGGCCATGTCGCGGCCGGCGGACTGCTTTTGCTCGACGCGGGCGGCATGGTCGGTACCGGCGGATTCAGTGTCGATCTCGATGTGGGGGCGGTAAACATCGATACCGCGGGCAGCGTAGCGTTGGGCGGTGCACTGAATGCGTTGTCGTCGCTCACGATCCGGAGTGCGGACACGGTGAGTCTGCCCGGCAACATCACGAATCGCGTCGGACTGAATGTCGTATCGACGCGCATGACCGAGCAGCAGAGCCAGCTGCACCAGCTGGAGCAGGCGCTCATGCAGCAGATCGAGCTGCGCAACCAGCTGGCGATCAACCAGCAGCTCGCGATCCGGCTCGAAGCAGGCGGAGAGCAGGTGCTCGATCTGCAGACCCGCGAGAAGGTCAATCAACTCACGAGTCTGGCGCTGCAGCTGCAGAACGTTCAGGTACGGACGCAGCTGGCGGAGGTCGACACGCTCGTGGGGCAGCATGCGCTGCTGCCGGATCGTCTGATCGACATGCCGGCGTATCGCAATCTCCTGGACACGCGCCAGCTCAATCTCGGTCTGCTCACGAACGCACAGAGCACGCTCGGCCTGAAGCAGCTGCAGCTCGACGGCATCATCGGCAACGTTTCCGGGCTCACCACGCAGTTGACCGACGTCCGCGGCAACATCGGTGCGAACGAAGGCCGGATATCGCAGATGAACGGTCTTCTTGGCGCCATCGACCAAGTGATCGAATCCCGGGAGCGGTTCTCGGGGGTGGAAAACAGCGGGGACAGCCTCGTCACCGGACTGCTGCCGACGACTCTCACCGTGGAGGATCTGTCCGGATTCTCGGACAACGCGCTGGCAACATTGCGTTCTCAGACATTGGCGGAGATCGGCGGCCTGGGCGGCCAGGTCACCGGCCTGAAGGGCACCGAATCGCTGCTCCTGCAGCAGATCACGCTGAACGAGGGCGCCCTGGCACCGGTCACGCGGGATCTCGGTGCGCAATCCCTCGTTACCAGCAATCTCGTGTCCCAGATCGATGGCGTGAGTTCGCAGCTGTCGATCACGAACACGGAGCTGGCAGGCATCGATACGCAGCTTTCGAACCTCCGCAGCCTGACGACGATCGATGCGGAGATTTCCACGAAGCAGCTGCAGATCGGCCAGATCGATTCGGACTTCGACGAGCGCATCGGCGGGCTCTTCGATGCGTCCCTGCTCGATCTGCAGCTCGTCGAGAATGAGCTGGGTTCACTCTCGCTCCAGCTCGATCAGATCAATACGACCCTCGAAGCGGCGCCGAAGCAGATCGAGGGCCTGGATGCACAGATCAGGCAGCTGAACCTCGCGCGCAACGATCTCAACCTGCTGCTCAACGAGAAGGACCCGGTCAAGCTCGATCAGGGGCTGCGCAATTTGTCGAGCTACGGCAACCTCTTCGGCAGCGACTTTACGAAGTACCTCGGCGACATCTTCAAGTCCCCCCGCGATCTGGCGGGGATGCAGAGCGATCGCACCAACCTCGATCTCGGCATCAGTCGGAAAACGCAGCTCAACCAGGTGCAGCTCGATCTGGGCGGGGTGACGAACTCCCTCAACCTCAAGCAGTCGACCCTGACGGGCGTCAACACGCAGCTCGCCGGGATGCGGACGTTGTCTCAGATCGACACCGATCTCGCGAACGTCGGCAACAACATCAATCTGGTCGACAGCGAGATTCTCACCAAGCAGACGCAACTCAACTCGACCAACACGAACCTGAACCTCATCAATACGGATCTGTCGAGTCTGAATCTGGAGTTGAACACTCGCGGCTTGCTGTTCAATCTGCCTGGCGGAGGATTCCTGGGCTCGCTGGATCCACAGCTGTTCACGCCGGTCGCAGCATTCACGCCCATCGTGTTCGTGCCGATCTACCAGCAGCCGATCAATTTCACGCAGATCACCCTGCTCGACAACAACACGCTGCTGTCGACGCGAACCACGCTCCTGAATCAGCAGACCTCCCTTGTCGGGACTCAGCAGACGCTCTCGGGCGACATCAC
>JBIKKL010000298.1:0-6145 GCA_044360365.1 Burkholderiales bacterium
ATTCAGGTTTCTCCGTACTTCGGCACTTCACGAATCGGAACGGCGCTGGATCCAAGGCGCCGGAGCATCGAGCCAAGCACGACGGCGACCACGATCCAGAGGAGCGACAACGGGATCCACAGTGTCCAGTTCGGGATCGGCGACGAGAGCTGCATCCACCCGGCGACGACGGCGAGCCAGGTGGGCGCCCACCCGCCCAGCATGTCGCCGGCCCGGTACACGAAGGTGTCGATGAATGCCTTCGACTTGTACTTTTCGTCTGGCGAGAGCGGCGTGAAGAGCACTTCGCGCGCGGGCCTGTCGATCGCGTAGTGGACGCCACGGCGCATGACCTGATACCCGAAGAGAACGGGCACGCTTCCAGTCGCAGCGAGCGCGCCGAAACCCGCGAAAGTCAGCGTCGGAAGAACGGAGAGCGTGCCGCCGATCCCGATCAAGCGGATGATCTGACGCGTGAGGAAGAGCTGCGCGAGAAGCGTGAGGGCATTCGTATAGAAATCGAGCCGGGCGAACGCCTGCGTGCGCTCGGTGTCGCTTGCGAAGTGGGTTGCGATCATCCTCGCCTGCTCGACGTAGACCAGCGTGCTCGTCACGGTGAACAGCAGCATGTAGAGCGAGAGCACCTTCAGGTAGCGGCTGCCGGCAATCAGTCGGAAGCCGGCGAGCGCGTCGCGGGTCGGCTCTCGCTCCGCGCCGTCGGGCGCCGCGCGCTCACCCCGCCCGATCAGGCTCCGCGCGCAGAGAATGGCGCCCGCAAGCGGGACGAGCGCGGCAAGGAAGACCCACTCGCGCGAGAGCGCCGGAAAGCTGGCGATCGTCCACGCCGAGCCGCCGTCGCCGAGGGGCGGCTGTATTGACAGCGTTCCCCCGAGCAGCGCGTTGACGATCACGGGACCGCAGATCGCGCCGAGTGTTCCGCCTACGGCCACCACGCCGAAGATCTTCTTCGCCTGCTCCTCTCGGAAGATGTCGGCCATGATCGACCAGAAGATCGAGACGACGAACAGGTTGAAGACGCTCAGCCACACATAGAACGCATAGCCGAGGAGGTGAAGCGTCTCCGGAGCGAGGGTCCGCGCGGCCACGAAGAAACCGACGATGTTGAGACCGAGAAACGCATGTGCCGCCGGCACGAAGCGACGGCGCGGCAGGCGCGAGACGAGCAGGGCGTACAGCGGATTGGCGACGAGCATCGCCACAAGCGTCGCGGTCATGAGCCACGGCAGCTTGTCGGCGCCCCTCTCGATCGCCATCGTCTCCCGGATCGGCCGAAGCATGTAGTAGGCCGTGAGGATGAGGAAGAAGTAGGCCGCCGACAGGAGGAGCGCCCGCCATCCCGCGACGCGCGGGGGAGCGGAGCCGGGCTGCGGCGCGCCGGGGAGATGGGTGTTCGAGGCAGACATCGAAGCCGTGGCGCGGCGGACTGTGTTGCGGTGACAACAAACAACAGTTGCGAAAAAGTCTAAAAAGACAGCGTTTGTCCCATCGTCGGAGTCGTAGATTTGAAACCATGGACATCAATCTCCTCTCCTGGCTCGCCACATCCCTTTCCCCGCTCTCCCGCCTCGCGCTTCCTGGCGCCGTCGCGGCTGGCGTTGCGGTCGGAATCGCATCCCATGCCGCGGCGGCCGACTCGGCGGCGACCATGAAGGCGGTTCGCATCCATGACTACGGAGATGCCTCGAAGCTTGTGTTCGAGGATGCGCCGAAGCCCTCTCCCGCGAAGGGCGAGATGCTGGTGAAGGTGCAGGCGGCGGGCGTCAACCCGGTCGACTGGAAGATCCGCGCGGGGATGTTCCGAGGCGGTCTCGACTTCACGATGCCCGCGACGCTCGGCTTCGATATCGCAGGCGAGGTCGCTGAGGTCGGCGAGGGCGTCAAGAAGTTTGAGAAGGGCGACAAGGTCTTCGCCTATCTCGCCCTCAACCGTGGCGGTGGGTACGCGGAATACGCGATCGTGAAGGAGAATGAGGCCGCCGCGATGCCGAAGGAACTCGACTTCGTGAAGGCGGCCGCGACGCCTCTGACCGCGCTGACGGCGTGGCAGTGCCTCTTCGATGTCGCGAAGCTCGACAAGGGGCAGACCGTGCTCGTGCACGCGGGTGCGGGCGGAGTCGGTCACTTTGCCGTCCAACTCGCGAAGTGGAAGGGCGCGAAGGTGATCGCGACGGCATCGGCTGCCAACATCGAGTTCGTCAAGTCGCTCGGCGCGGACGAGGTGGTCGACTACAAGTCGGTACGGTTCGAGGATGTCGTGAAGGATGTGGATGTCGTGCTTGACACGGTCGGCGATGACACCACCAACCGTTCCGCGGCCGTGCTCAAGAAGGGCGGCATCCTCGTGTCGATCGCTGGCGACCCAGACCCCGCGAAGTTCGCGGAGCGCGGCGTGCGCGTCGCCACGCATCTCGTCGAGCCAAGCGGCGAGCAGCTGGCGAGGATCGCCAAGCTCATCGAGTCCGGCGGCGTCAAGCCGCATGTGAGTCAGGAGCTTCCCCTGAAGGACGCCGCCAAGGCGCATCAGCAAAGCGAGTCGGGACGCACGCGCGGCAAGATCGTGCTCGTGGTTGGATAGCGGCGCGCGCCCCGGGCTCGACCGCATGCGCGACGGGCTCCGCGCGGCCGCGCGCATTGCGCCCGCGATGGATCATCCTCCCGAACGACGCGACGAGGCGGGCGACCTTGCTCGAGCCTTCGCGACCGTGGCGCGAAAGGCGGGATCATCGATCTGGACGGGCAGTCGTCGTCTCGCTCGCATGCGTCGGCTCTAGAGGAATCACGATGCCTTTGGGTAACTTCCCAGGCTGTCTTTAGGGAGTACGGTCGCTTGGATACAAACGCAAAACGCCCAACACAGGCCGCTCCCTCGGGGGCTTGGAAAGGTCTTCTCGTCGGACTGCTGGTCGGCGGCTCTTTCGGCGCTCTCATGTGGGTCGCTTGGCGGGCGCTCCCGCAGATCGACCTGGGGCTTTCTGAAAATCGACTGGCCCAGCAGTTGTCAAATGCTAACGACATTCTGACGGTTTGGGACATTCTCGCGTTTCCCGTGTTGATGCTCGTCGTTCTCGGCACTCACGAAATCGGACATGTTTTCGGCGGACTGTCGCAGGGGATGCGATTCCTGCTGTTCTTCGTCGGACCGTTCAGCTGGCACGCCTCGTCTTCCGGCCCGAGATTCGTGTGGAACACGGATCTGGCGCTCATGCCAGGTCTCGCCGCCATGCTGCCAACAAGAGGTGGAGCCAGTCGTCGACAGTTCCTGGTGTTCATCGCTGGAGGTCCGCTCGCCAGTCTCTTGCTTGCGATTCTCGCGATCGCATCGGCATCGATATCCGACCCACGCTTCGCGGCGTACTTCACCATCATCGCGGGCACATCGCTTGGAATCTTCCTTGCCACTCTCATTCCTGTGAGATTGGGTGGCTTCAAGACTGATGGCCTGCAGATCATCGATGTGCTAAGGGGAGACAGATCGGCCATCGAACGAAACACAGTCCTGCACGTGTTCGCGCAGAGCTTGGACGGCGTTCGTCCTCGCGATTGGGACCCAGCGACAATCGATGAGCTCTCGAGGCTGGACAGCCAAGATCCAATGCAGCGTGCCAGCGGCTTGCTGTATCTGCTCGCCCGCGCAATGGATTGCCAAGACCATGCCCATATCGCGCGCTACCGATCGTTGCTCGAGGAAAGCGTCGGGGGATACCCATCGGGATTCAGGCAATCCATCTCCATTGAACTCGCCATCTGTGCGTGGCTGGCTGGGGATGCCGACGCGGTTCGCCGGCACATCAACGCGAGTAAGGGTGGGTTCGTCGAGAGATCCCGCAGGCTTCTGGCTCAGGCTGCCCTCGCGAGACTCGAGGGGCGGGATGGGGATTGCGAACGGGATCGCCTGCTTGCAATCGATGCACTGGTACACGCATCCGACGCCGGGCAGAGAAAGCTGACGGAAGATCAGCTTGCGATGTTGCAAGCGAAGTCTTGAGCATCGATTGACTGAGGATCGGCACGCGACACCGATACGCTCACCCCGCTCTCGAGTGCCAAGGCTGGACCAGGCCGACGCCCACCTCGCGAATCACGCCGTCCCGCCGGTGCCGGTAGGGCAGTGGGTGATCTCGGTACCGAAGCGATTGCGGGGCATGCTTGCCGACCGGTTGAACTCCCTGATCGAAACCGCTTCGAACTCCAGATGGCATTTTCGGCGCGCCAGGGGGGTGTAGGCCGATTCCGTCGAGAGCTGCGCACGGGGTGCTGATCGGAACGCTGGCGAGACGACGCGCCACTTGCGTCCTACCGAGGAATCGCATCGCGCTCGCGCAGCGCCTTGATCGCAACCTCGATCGCGCGCGCACCGCCGTCGTCGTCGGGAACGAGGATGTCGGGTTCGACGGGCCCGCCACGATCGGGGTCGCCCGAAGCGCCGAGGAAGTAGGCAGTGCAGAAACTGACGATGAGGCCGCTGTTGGGCAACTGTGCGAAGCCCACGTCGCCGAGTTCGTTCGCGCGCGCCCCGGTCGGCCGCCCGACGACGAGCATCATCTGGAAGGTCTTCGCGACATCGGCCGTCATGCGAGCGGATGAGTATGTGCCCGGTCCGATCAGGAGCGCGGAAGGGCCGTCAAAGCGTCGCCGGATATCCGGATTCACCGCGATCGGCTCGTCCTTGTTGATCCAGATCTGCTCGCCGAATGCGAGTCTCCCGTAGTCCCCCAAGAAGAGCGGCCGCGAGAGAGAGGCCCACCAGGCGAGGGATCTCTCCATGTACTCCTCGTAGGCTTGGGAGCGCTTCCAGAGCTTGCCTCCGAAGAGACGGTAGGGACGGTCGCTCACCGATGCGAGCAGCAGTTCGCCGTTCTGGCTGTTGCCGCCACCGTTCGCGCGGATGTCGACGATGAGGCCGCGGGCCTTACGCGACTCGAGTTCCGTGAACACGCGGTCGAGTTCCTTCGCCCACGCGGCTTCGGTCCCCGAACTCATCGAGTCCCAGGTCAGCAGGCCGATGTCCTCGCCCGACGCATCGCCCACCCAGCGGAAGGACCACGGGAGCTTCGAAGGCTGTCCGGAGGATCCCGCACCGCCCTCGGCGGAAGTTGCGACATCGAACGGGTTGCTGTGTGTCGAAGCCACGACGCCTGGATCGTCGATCTCGATCATCGCACCCGACGCGTCGCGCAGCAGGATGCGATACGGCGCCTCGAGTCCCATGCTCCAGAGATCTACCGCAGCGGACCTGGCAATGCTGTCCCGCAGCGATGCCTCGGTCTCGGAAGAGACCATGGAGCGCAGCCGCCCGCGAAGTTCCGCCGCATCAACTCCCGCAAACGAGACGAGCGTCGCGTCCTCCGGAAGTGATTCGACGCCGTCCTTTGCACGAAGCGACAGCGCGCTTCCATCGTCGATGAACCGATACGACGGCAGCCGTCCGCCGCCCGCCACCCACGCGTTCCACTCGGCGGTCGGCACGAAGGTGTAGATGTGTCCGACGCCATACGAGGCGGCGAGCTCGTTGACGAGCGCCGAGAATCGGCGTCGATCGAGTGGGCGGTCGATCGACGCCTTGAGCCGATCACGCGTCCTCGCGACATGATCGAGCCTCGCATGCTTCTCGAGATCGGGTGCGGTCTCGAGCTGGAGTTGACAGAACCAGTCGAGATCCGCGCGCAGCGCGTCAGGCTCGTGGAGCGTCCCGGCGACAACCTTGTCCGACTCAGGAAAAGGGTTCCGGATTGCGGCCACGCGGAGGTCATTGATCGAGCATCCGCTGATGAGCATGAATGCCACGATCGCAACGGAGGCGACGGCCGCACCTGCTGCAAGCCGTCGCCATCGCCGAAGAGTCTCGCGTTGATTGAAGTGTGACATGCTGTGCCTGCGGACAAGGGATGATCGGCCGACTTCGGAAGCCGTCAGGGCTGTGCCGGCTGCGCATCGCGCTCGCGCAGCGCCTTGATCGCAACCTCGACCGCACGCGCGCCGCCGTCGTCGTCGGGGACAAGGATGTCGGGCTCGACGGGCCCGCCACGATCGGGGTCGCCCGACGCGCCGAGGAAGTACGCGGTGCAGAAGCTGACGATGAGGCCGCTGTTGGGCAACTGGGCGAAGCCGCACTCACCGATTGAGTTGACCGGTGCGCCTGTCGGCC
>JBIKKL010000299.1:0-6141 GCA_044360365.1 Burkholderiales bacterium
CACCGCCGATCGCAAGGATGATTGCCGATGCAATTGATCACAATTGGGTCCGATCGAATGTGCTCCTGCCCTTCGATCCTGTGCAGCTCGCGCAAAGCTGCTTAACATCCCCGACCACGCACGCTCTGCGCCCAGCGCGGATCTGGCCGGACATCCATCAGCAGCTCTCCAGCATCTCACGTGGCAACCGCGCGCGCGGGGATCTTTTCGACATCCTCGCGAGTGTCTGCTCATTCGCGCAGTTGCTCCGGGCCTTTTATTTGGGAAGCGCTAGTCAATACCACGCGGCCTTTCGGTACTGCACGGGAACGATCGAGCAGTTTTTGTTGCAACGCTATTCCGAACTCGCCCGCTTCGCGCGTATTACCCCCGCGATTGCGATGGCATTCTTCAATCGCTCACAGTTTCCCGCGCTGGCGTCCAGGCAGCATCATGAGCTCCACTCAAGTCCCATTTCGTGGCTTTTCCGCCCAGATTGTCATGTTGGACGTCTAATGCTTTACGCGACCGGCCGTGTAAAGGCCTCTTTGGAATTCTCGGCACTCGGCAATCCGTTCATTGATGCAATGTACTCCGAGGAGGGCTCGCACTGGCCCAATCGTCGCAACTACACTGAGTTTTCAGATAGAGAGGACTTACCGCGATGGCGATGCATCGAAGACATCCTCTGTTGGGCGCGCACAAACAACGTAAGTGGCGTTGAAATTGCAACCACGCTGCGCCTCATCGGTGGTGGCAATTATGGTCAACACCGCCTCTCCACGCCTACCCCCGAGAGGTATCGGCTTTTCTGCGAACTGGCCCACGAAACGGTGTCAACGCATAATGATCGACGCCTGCGCGTAAATGACCCAGTCGCTCCCATCCAGTAACGCGGAAGACCCACAGCTTGCGGTTGACGGTTCCGTCGAGCGACGCCAAGACGTTGATACTCTTTCGGCTCACCCAACACATAAGTATCGACACACTCGGGGTTGTGACATAGGGCCGGAAGAACCTCCCTCCCTAGTGAAACCCAGTTTCTACGTATGAAGGCTCCCCTGCCAGGGATTGACCCTAGAACCGAGCGCCGTTAAACAAAGAACTCGCCACTCATGTACATAGGTCCACGGAATCGCGAGTGCCGAGCAACTCTCGCTAAACATCCAATAGATGCTGTCTGCGAACGGGCCGCGCCGCACCGGGGTTTTGACGCCAACGGTCTGACGTCCATTCGCGATAGCCTAATGTCCTCTTCATAGCATCTGCTATGCAGCATCGACCCTTTCGGTACTCGCCGGCAGGAAAAGGGTAATCGAGGTCCCCTTGCCGAGCGAACTGGCGATGTCAACATATCCGCCGTGAAGTTCGGTCACTTCCTTGACGATCGCCATGCCCAACCCAGTGCCAGGTACCGTACCCGAATTGTCCACTCGATAGAAACGCTCGCACACCCGACTGACCTGCTCCCCAGTCATGCCAATGCCATGGTCTCGAACAGCGATTGCAACGAATCTCTGCCCCTCCATTGCTCGTGCCGAGCAGGTCACCTCGATCGGACCGCCAGCTGGCGAGAACTTCACCGCGTTGCCTACCACGTTGATTAGCGCCTGACGAAGCTTGGCGCGGTCAACCCGCAGCGGCGGCAGCCCGGCAGCAAAGTCGCACCTTAGCGGCCAGATCGCCGGATCGGGCGCCAGCGCGGCAAGCGCCTCAGTGACCAGCGATTCCGGTTTCACCTCGTCCAGACTCAGATCCCAGCCTCGGCGCGCTTCGATGCGCGCCAAGTCGAGCAACTCGTCGATGATCGTCACCAACCAGGCGGCCTCCTTGTGGATTGTCATCAGCATGTCCCGGCGGGCCGCGGCATCGAACTCTTCGCTCACTAGCAATTCGGAAAAGCCGAATATGCTGGCCAAAGGCGTGCGCAGTTCGTGCGCAGCATGCGACAAGAAATCGCTTTTCATCTGCTCGATTTGGATCGCCTGGGTCACGTCGCGGAAGTACACGATGCGCGAGACGCTCCGCGCATCTGCCTCGCGCACCGCAACCTGAAGCACCCGCTGACGCGGGCCAGCGAGTTCCAATAGGCGGCGCTCGCGTTGGCCTCGCGAGCCCCCGGGCCCCGTCTCGCCAGGGATGCACTGCGACGCCCCGGCGGCCAGCATTTCGGCGAGGCGCGCCGGATCGGCGCACATTCGGCCCAGTCGCCCCTCGAACTGCTGCGAGTCGAGGCCGGCAATGTCGCCCAATGGTAGGCCGACCATCCGTTCGAAGGCTGGGTTGGCGTATTTCACTTTGCCCCGGTTGTCGAAGTAGACGAAACCGTCCGGGCTAAGTTCGAAGATCGCGTTGAGCTGCTCGGTGCGCTCCTCGGCGCGAGCCAAGGCTTCCTCGAGGCGATCCTGCGCGAGCAGGCGTTGGGTACTTTCCTCGCGCAGGCGCCGGGTGCTTTCGCCGATTTCTTCGGCCATGCGGTTGAACGCGCTGGCGGTCTGCGCCAGCTCGTCCTTGCCGCGAACGACGACGCGAAAGTCGAAGTCTCCCGCTGCTAGCCGGTTGCTTCCGTGGCGCAGGGATTCGAGCTGGCGTGTCAGATAACTGCCGAGCAGCCACGAGAACAGCGCAACCAGCACAATCTCCAGCGCCGCGATTCCGATTGCCCAACGGCGTGCCGACCCGAGCAGCAATTGCAGCGGTGTCGTCGATACGCCCAGGTTGACCCGTCCGTAGCGGAAGCCCCCGACCGACACCGCTTCCGACCAGTCGAAGATGCCGTCATCGACGCGGTCGATGCGGCTATCCTCCTGCACCGCGCGTTCGAGCAGAGCAGGATCGCCGCGACTAGCGAGCACTGTGCCATCAACGTCAAGAATGCGCACAAAGTCGATTTGCCCGCTCTTCACTGCCTCGTCGGCCAGACTATCGAGCGTCGCCAAGTCCTGGGCGATCAGGGCATCCTTGGAAGCGGCGGCGAGCAACCTGGCGCCCAGTTGCACGCGGCGGGCCAATTCACCCTCGTTCGATTCACGCAGCATTGCAACCGCGCTGCCAATCAGCACGGCGAGGAGCGCCAATTCGATCAGAGCGACGCCAAGGACGGTCTTAGTGCGGAAGCGCATGAGGATCGTCCGCCAGGCCTATGGCTTGCCTAGGCGTTCGAGCAATCGGATATCCAGCGCGCGGATGTCGTTCCAGTCGGCATCCCTGGCCGCCGTGATGCCATTGAAGGACAGCGGCGCGAGCAACTTGCGGCCCACTTGGTCACCGTCGAGGGCGACCATTGCCGCAAGCAGGCGCTCGGCGACTGCCTTGTTTACCCTAGGGTGGACAGCGATCGCGTGAGGCATATAAGGCGGCGTCTCCGCCAACACGCGTAATGCCGCGCGCACTTCGGCCGGGGCCGCCTCGAAGGTACGCCGGATACCCCCGCCGGCCTCATGAAGACCGGCTGCGACGGCGAGATAGACAGAATCGTGCGAGGAAACGTACTTGGCTTCGACCGGGATCCTCAGGCGTGCGAACTCGGCTTGCGGTAATATGCTGGCGGCAAATGCGGCAGGCGCCGGGAAGGCCACGGACTTGCCAGCGAGTTCGGCGAGCACGCGGTAGACGCTATCAGCCCGCACCACCACGATACCTGTGATCTTGCGGTTCTTCTCGCGTGCCAAGGCCTGGTAACCGGCGACCTTGTTGAACACCACGTAGTGATATGGATTCATGTAGGCGAGGTCGTAGGCGCCCTTGGCCAGGCGTTCCTCGAACGCAGGAATTGTCGGTGCGGTACGAAAGACAATCTGGACTCCAGCGCGGCGCCCAATCTCAGCCAGCAGCGGACCCCATTCCTCGGCAAGACGGGTGGCGCTTTGTTGCGGTACGACAGCGAAAGTCAGGCTAGGCGAGACTGTGGTGTCGGCCATGACACCAGCGGCGGCAAGGAGCCCGGAGAAAGCAAAGCCGAGACGGATGACGAGGCCATTCACGATGGCTACTAGCGGCATGCTGCTCGTACGAAACCAAGCCAATCCCGACCATCTAACGAACCACGTTCCTCCGGAACGGCACTGGCTGCTAGCTCCACTCCCCTCATTCATGGACATGTGAACTTTCCCGGGGCAGTGAAGAGACAACCAGAGTTGCAGCGTTAGTCTGAATGAGCGTGCCAAAACAAACAAGATGCGAATGTTCCGGCCATAGCGATGGTGGCGAGATTTGTTGACGCTGGCAAGCACGCTCGCGATTCCGTTCCAGTCGAGGGACATAACTTGTGACTCTAGCGTCGATGACACGCTTCGCGGAGCTGCGCGGGGCTAACGAACATCCAAGCGAATAAGCTGGCTCGATCACGCACGGGGAAGCCAAAGCGTCACGGTTGTTCCCTCTCCAGGCTTGCTGTGCACCTCCACACGCCCCCCATGCAGATCGATGATCTCCTTCACGATGCTCATGCCCAAGCCCGTGCCTGGAATCGTGCCCGCGGTGTCCGCGCGATAAAATCGCTCGAACACTCGTGAGAGTTGGTCGTCCGTCATACCCATTCCACGGTCGCGAACGACAATACCGACCGCGGGCCGACTGCCTTCGGAGTCGCTCACGACCGCCACTTCAACCGGGCCGCTACCGAGCGAGTACTTGTAGGCGTTCGACAAAACATTCGATATGGCCTGGTGGATTTTTGTCCGATCCACCTTGACCATCATCCCCTCAGCGCCCGGAACAATCACGGCGGTCGTATCTGCTGGGGCAGATTTGAGGCCTGCTATCGCACTCGCTATAAGCGCCTCAACCGAAGTACGCTCGATGACGAAATCTTTTCCGCGACGCGCTTCAATGCGTGCCAGGTCGAGCAGTTCATTAACAATCGAGACGATCAATTCAGACTGCGCGTGGACCGTCTGCAGCATCTCGCGACGCGTCCGCTCGTCGTAATCGTGGGTCAACAACAGCTCGGCGAATCCGTAGATACTGGCCATCGGGGTTCGTAGTTCGTGGGCAGCCGTGGACAAAAACTCGCTTTTCATTCGGTCCACTTCGGTCGCTTGGCTGACATCGCGGAAGTAAAGAATCTGTGACACATTCTTCGACGAGGCCTGGCGCAATCCCACTTCCAGCACGCGATTACGAGGTCGGGACAGCTCGAACAAGTGGCGGGGCGCGCTCACATGCGACACCGATGTGTTTAACAGCGCGCTCTCGTTCAAGTAGGAAGCGGAATCCACCTGCAAGCTCTCAAGGGACGGAAAGGTAGCCTGCGGCAGGCAACGTCGAGCGAGCAAGCCCACAAAAGCGATCTCATCCAGGTTGAGCACCTCCGACATCTCCAGTCCTGTCATGCGCAGAAACGCTGTGTTCGCGAAGCTCACTCGGCGCTCAGCATCGAAGGAGACGAAGCCATCCGGGCTAAGCGAAAAAATGGCGTCCAGTTGCTCCGTACGCGCATACAGTTGCTGGCTGCGCTCTTCCACGAGCACTTCAAGCTGTTTTCGATACCGACTCAGTTCCTGGTCTGCCCGCTTTCTCCTCTCTATATCGCGCTGCAGCAAGAGCGCAAATGCCCCCTCCCCCCAGCGGGCTAAGCTGATCGAGACCTCCGCCTGATAGTGGGTTGCATCTTTCCGACGCACTGTCGCCTCGAAAAATGCACCCTCGTCCCCAATGAGTTCCAAGGTGCACCATACTCGACCTCCGGCATCCTTGAGATGCCAGTTCTCCAATCTTGTAAGCATGAGTTCTTCAACGGTGAACCCCATCATCTGGGCACATTTCGGGTTGACGTCAAAGACACGTCCGTCCATGTAAAAAACGGCAACTCCGTCGCGCACGTGATCGAATAGCGCCTTACGAAAAGAGGCCTCATCGGCGACTACTTGCAGCGCGGAGCGGCGCAGTTCCTCCTCGACCGCGAGCGAGTCAGTCAACGATTCAAAATTCTTCGCCAGTTCGGTGATTTCATCATTGCGAGCGAATTGATCCGAACGGATATACCGATCGCCATCACGCACCCGGTTCATCGCCCCACTGATCGTCGCCAGACGTTGGCTAAGTTCCTCACTGGCTCGAAGAAAACTGGCCGATATAACAAGCATGGTCAACGCCAAGACCCCGGCTACCAAAGCCAATAGCAGGTGGGCAAGATGGTGATAAGGCGCCTGCGGAAACCCC
>JBIKKL010000300.1:0-6133 GCA_044360365.1 Burkholderiales bacterium
CGTGCTGATCGACAGCTATACGCCGAAATTGCTGGAGCGTCTGGAGAGCGAGCACAGCAGTGCAGACGGGGACCAGGAGGGCGGGCTCAGGCGGGCCTTCGGCCGCGATTTCCTCGGCACTGCGGGCCCGCGAGCACTGCACGGGCATGAGCATGAGCTGTTCGAGGTGTTTCGTACCAACGTGCAGGCAATGCAGGCCTACGCGCCGAAACCGTATCAAGGCCCAGTCACGCTGTTGTCCGCCGCCGAGGGCGGTCCCGCTGACGCCGCACACGGCTGGGCGCCACTGGTTCCCGCAGGACTGGCCCTCCACACGCTGCCCGGCGACCATTACTCGATCCTGAAGCCGCCGCAACTCGACAACCTGGTGCAAGCGCTGGAACGCGCCCTGCGTGGCCTTGCCTCGCTCAGCACGGTGAACGACCCCAACCCCGAGACCCACATCAATAAGTGACGCCAACCATGAACGACCGGACCTGCGCCCTCGGTTCATCCGAAGCATCCGACAACTACCCGACCAGCGCGCCCCCCCTCGCAACCACGCTGTTGCCGGATGGACGGAGCATCTATTGCGTGAATGCCTATGAAGTCGACTTTTCCGTCCATGAGATCTTCACTGATGACCTTGCCGCCCACGGCATCGACCTGCCAGAGGACGGCGTCTACTTCGACGTCGGCGCCAACATCGGCCTGTTCTCGATTTATCTGCGCGACAAGTGCAAGCTGGCCCGCATCTTCGCCTACGAACCCATGCCCGCCGCGCACGCGGCGCTGGAGCGTAACATGGCGCCCGGGGTGCCGCTCGGTCATGCACTTCGCATGGGGCTGGGAGGCGCCGCCGGAGAAATCGAATTCGACTACTACCCCGGTATCACGGCTCTCTCGACGGCCAATTCCTCGATCGGACAGAATCTGGCGGGGGGACTCAGAAAGCTTCTGTACGGCGACCAGGCCGGAGCAGAGGTGCAGGAAATCCTGGAGCGTACCGGGGCCACCGAGGTACGAGAGAATGAGGCCTTTGTCGACGAGCTGTTTCGTATCGAAAAGGTGCGCGCGCTGATCGGAACGGTCTCCGCACAGATCGCCCTGCATGGCCTGGACGCAATCGATTTGCTGAAGATCGATACCGAGGGCGCCGAGAAGGAGGTGCTGAGCGGCATTGACGAGTCGGATTGGCCGAAGATTCGGCAGATGATGGTGGAAGTGCACCTGGGCGCCGCCGAGCGCGATCTGATCGAGCGCCAGTTGCAGGAACGCGGCTTCGAAACCTCGACCGGAAATCATCCGCTGTCACAGGGTGGCGTGCCCGTGTACCACATCTATGCGCGGCGACTCTTGGTGGAGCAGCAGGCATGAATGCAAGAGTCGAAGCTTCTTCCATCCCCGCCGCACCGGACTGGTGGTCGCTGCTGACCGACCGCGAATTTCTCGCCGATCCCTATCCCGCGCTGCAACGCCTGCGCGCCCGCGGCCCGGTGCAATTCGATCCGGTCTCCGGCGTCTACTTCATCCTCGGCCATCGCGAGTTCGGCCAGGTTGCGCGCGCGCCGCAGATGGGCCGCGATACGCGCCTCTGGCGTGACGGCTGGTGCAGCGAGCAGGCGAGGGAACGCGACCCGCTGGCCTACCAGCTTTACTCGGAACTCCAGCCGCAGATGATTAATATGAATCCGCCGGACCACCGGCGCATGCGTGCGGTGTACGAGTACGCCTTCAAGCCCGAGGCTGTCGCCCGCCTGGCGCCCATGATCGAAGCCGAAGCCGTTGCGTTACTGGATGCGCTGGCCGCACGAACGGACGGACCGGTTGATTTGATCGAGCATTACGCGGGACCGTTGCCGCTGCGCGTGCTGCACAACCTGTTTGAAATACCTGCCGATGAACGCATAGGGCGCTGGAGCGCATCGCTGATCCGGATCGGTGACCTCATGATGACCGCTGAGCAGAAGCAGGAAGCGCAGGCCGCACTGCACGAGTTCAAGGCTTTTCTTGCAGGCCACCTTGCGGAACGTCAAAAGCAGCGGGGCGAAGGACTGATCGATGCCGTGCTCGAGGCCTGGGACGATGGCACGATGGACGAGCAGGAGACGATGATCAACCTGGTGGCGATGCTGATCGCCGGCCACGAGACAACGGTCACGCTGATCGGTAACGGCATGCTGTCCCTGCTGCGCCACCCGGACCAGCTCACCCGCTTGCGTTCCGAGCGCAGCCTGATGCGTTCGGCGATCAATGAGTTTCTTCGCTATGAGCCGGGCGGCAACATGATCCTGCGCGTGGCGATCGAAGACCTGGAGGTGGGTGGCGTCACGATCCCGGCCGGCGCCATGGCCATCGGCCTGATCGGCGCAGTGAACCGGGATCCGGAGCGCTTCTCGATCCCTGACATTCTCGACATCGCGCGCAACCCCAATCCGCATTTCACGTTTGGCAGCGGTATCCATGTCTGCGTCGGCGCACCACTGGCACGCCTGGAAGCCCACATTGCATTCGATGCCTTGCTCGACCGCTTCCCAAGGATAGACCTGGCCGGCGAGCCCGCGTGGCGGCTGGACCGCATCAACGCTCGCGGCCTGGGCGCGCTGCCGGTTCACCTGGGAGCAGCAGCATGATCGCGGCAGGCATCGAAGCCATAAATATCTACGGCGGCAGCGCATATGTCGACGTGTACGAGCTGTGCCAGTATCGCGAACTCGACATGCCGCGCTTTGCCAATCTGCTCATGAAGGAAAAGGCCGTGGCCTTGCCGTATGAGGATCCGGTCAGCTTCGCGGTCAATGCAGCCAAGCCGCTGGTCGACGCCATGCCGCAGGAGGAGCGCGACCGCATCGAGATGGTAATCACCTGTACCGAGTCCGGCATCGACTTCGGCAAGTCGCTCAGCACCTACGTGCATGCGTTGCTTGGCTTGAAGCCGAACTGCCGCCTGTTCGAGATCAAGCAGGCCTGTTACTCGGGCACCGCCGGCCTGCAGATGGCCATCAATTTCATCCTGTCAGGCACCTCACCGGGGGGCAAGGCACTGGTGATCGCCGCCGATATCTCACGCTTCGCCCTGGCCGATGAAGGCGCAATCGAGGAGTGGGCCTACTCGGAACCCAGCTCCGGTGCCGGTGCGGCGGCCGTGCTGGTGAGCGACAGCCCGCATGTGCTGCGCATCGACCCCGGGGCCCACGGCAATCATGCATTCGAGGTCATGGACACCTGCCGACCCGGCCCCGACAATGAGGCCGGTGACGCCGACCTGTCGCTCATGGCCTATCTCGACTGCTGCGAGCAGGCCTACCGCGACTATGCGCGCCGTGTCGAGAACGTGGACCTGCGCACCAGTTTCGGCTATTTGTGCTTTCATACTCCCTTCGGAGGAATGGCCAAGGGCGCGCATCGGCAACTAATGCGACGCATGGTCAAGGCCACGCCTGCCGAAACCGAGGAGGACTTCAACCGGCGTGTCGGCGGCAGCCTGCTCTTCGGCCAGCGTGTCGGCAATACTGCGGGGGCTTCGCTGCTGCTGGCGCTTGCCGGTGCCATCGAAACCGGCGACTTCAGCGCGCCGCAGCGCATCGGCATGTTTTCCTACGGATCCGGTTGCTGCTCCGAATTTTTCAGCGGGGTGACCGGCGCGCAAGGCCAGGAGAAACTGCGCCAGATGCGGATTCCGGAGACGCTCGACCGCCGCTATCGTCTCTCGATGGCCGAGTACGAAACCCTGCTGCGCGGCCAGGACGTCGTGTGCTTCGGCACGCGCGACGCGCGGCTCGATCCCCAGGTCGTGCCCGGTGCATGGCCGGCCTTCGAGTCCGGCAGGCGGCTGGTGCTGGATTCCATTGAAGGCTATCACCGCAATTACCGTTGGGCATGAGTATGCGCGGCAGTGCTTTGCCCTCTACAAGGCCAGGAGTTTGAATTTGAACCGCGACACCATACTTGCCACCGTCGTAGCCCAGATCCGGCAGGTTGTACCGGAACTGGAAAATGAACCGATAGCGCCGACGGACGCCATGGCCGACCTCGGCCTGGACTCCGTGTCACGCCAGGAAGTGCTGATCATGACGATGGAAGAAATCGGCCTGAACCTGCCCATGGTCCAGCTGTTCGGCCCGCGCAATATCGGCGAACTGACGGACCTGCTGCATGCCAAGCTCCATGCCTGACGGCGCGAACACGGCCCCCCCGGTCGTGGCCGGCATCGGCCTGGCCACGCCTTTCGGATACGGCAAGGATGCGTTGCGCAATGGACTGTTTGCCCCGCGGCCGGTGTTCGACATCCTGCGCCGCCCGGGGCGGCAATTGCCGGAACGACCTGAGACGCAGGTGCTGTCGCCCTTCATGGGGGCGGAAATGTCCGAGCCTCCGGACTTGTTGCCGCCGCGCGAATCGCGCACGGCCAGTCTGGCGGGACGGGTTGCAATCGCCGTGCTCGACGAAGCCTGGCGCGACGCTGGCCTCGATGCCCTTGACCCCAAGCGCATCGGGCTCGTGGTAGGGGGAGCCAACCTGCAGGCGCGCGAGCAGATGTTGACGCAGCAGGCCTATGCCGAACGCATGCCATGGTTGCGTCCGCATCATGGCCACACATTCTTCGACACCGATCTGTGCGGATTGTGCGCCTCCCATCTGCCGATCCGCGGCTTTGCCATGACGGTCGGCGGCGCCTCCGCCAGTGGTGCGTTGGCGGTGCTGCATGCCGTCGACACAGTGCGCTCGGGCCGGGTCGATGCCTGCATCGCGCTCGCAGCGCTGCAGGATCTTTCGTATTTCGAGCTGCAAGGCATGCGCGCGCTCGGCGCGCTCAGCGCCGGAGCCGCGTGCCGCCCCTTCGACCGTTCCCATGACGGTTTCCTGTATGCGGAGGCCAGTGCCGCGATCGTGGTGTGCCGCGCCGAGCTCTGTCCGCATCCCTATGGACGGGTGTTGGGTGGCGCACACATTGTCGACGGTAACCGCGGACCGAATCCGTCCCCTGAAGGGGAGTTGCGCGCCATCCGCGGCGCACTCGCGCATGCAGGGCTTGCCCCAGACGAGATCGACTATGTCAATACGCACGGAACCGGAACCCCGCTGGGAGACATCACCGAGCTCGGCGCGCTACGCGCGGCGGACCTGCAGCACGCGCGTATCAATGCCACCAAATCGCTGCTCGGGCACGGGCTGGCGGCCGCCGGTGCGGTCGAAGTCGCGGCAGTGCTGCTGCAAATGCAGGCGGGACGCCTGCATCCGACCCTTCACCTGGACGATCCTGTCGATCCATCCCTGCCCTGGGTGGCGGGCAGGCCGGAGGCGCATTGCATTCGCCATGCCCTGAAGCTGTCCTTTGGCTTCGGCGGATTCGATACCGCGCTCGTGCTCGGTGCACCGGATAGCATCCGGCCGATTCCTCCTGTATAGACCCATGACGCAATACCAGACCATATCCGTCAACTTCGAAGCGAACGTCTGCCGGCTGCGTTTCCAGCGTCCGGAGGCGGACAACGCGATCAACGGCTTGATGATCGCAGAGATCGGGCAGGTACTGGCCTTGTGCGAGAACGAGCAGACACCGATGCCGGTCACCGTACTGGTGCTCGAAGGTTCGTCCTCGGTGTTTTGCGCCGGCGGTGATTTCAAGGATGCGGCGCGTACATCCGAAGTGGCCGATCCCGCACCGATGTATCAGCTATGGCTGCGCATGGTGAACGCGCCATTCATCACGATCAGCGTGGTCCGAGGAAGAGCGAACGCCGGGGGCATCGGTTTTGTTGCAGCCTCGGACATCGTGCTGGCCGATCAGAGCGCCCGGTTCAGCTTGTCCGAGCTGCTGTTCGGCTTGTATCCGTCGTGCGTGCTGCCGTTTCTGGTGCGCCGAACCGGAGTGCAGCATGCGCATTACATGACGCTGATGACGCAGCCATTCACCGCACAGCAAGTACAGTCATACGGGCTGGTGGACGCGCTGGACGACGATGCAGGCACATTGCTGAACCGGCATCTGGTACGGCTGCGGCGTCTTGCCCGCCCCGCAATCGGCGACTACAAGCGCTACATGGCAAACGCGGTCAGTGAGCTGGAGCGCATGCAGGGCGCAGCACTCGAGGCCAATCGCGCGATGTTCAAGGATCCCGAGGTCAGGCGCAACATCCAGCGCTTCGTAAGC
>JBIKKL010000301.1:0-6132 GCA_044360365.1 Burkholderiales bacterium
AGGATGACGGGCTCCCACGCCTCATAGGTCCAGGGGCCGTCGGCGGATAGTTGCTCGTCGCATGCGTGCAGCGTAATGCGTGCGCGGACCTGCCCCTTGATCGCCTCCAGTTCGGTCGCGAAAGCCTTCAACTGCGATTCGCTCACCGAACCGCTGACGTCCAGGACGACGTAGAGTGCGAGTTGCGCCGAATCCAGGCGCGGCAGGATGGCATCGCCTTCGCGGCGAGACGGCTTTTGAAAGCTGTAGTCGTGGTGCGCCCGACTTACCACGTGCCGCGCGAGCAGCGCGTGCCATGGAACCGTCGGCTGCAACAGCCGACCGAGCGCACGATGCCAGGATGCCCCGAGTCGGCCCGCACGCTCGACCTGCTGTGCTGCAGTCGCCAAGTGCAATTGCCATCGCTGGGCCAACGCCTCGCGATCAAGGGAAGTATCGGGCGCCTGCATTCCCTCGTTTCGACGCCGATGGGGCGCAGCGTCGCTCCAATCGTCGTCGTCGCTGTGCGCGAAGGCGGCGTCGGTTTCGCGATCGTCGTCCCGCCTTCGTTCTTCACGCGGGGCGGTTGCTCCCTTCGGGCTGCCATCGTTCGCCGAGCGATCGAACAGGTGGACGTCGAGCGTCGACTGCTCCGAACCGATCTCGATCGAGGGATAGATCTCCTCGGCCGAAAGGCCTCGATAGCGTGCGTCGATCAAAGCCCCCGGCGGCCCTTCCATCCCGTCGTCGACGAGCAGCTGGTTGACGGCGAAATCGCAGGCGATGTCCCAGCGACCGCGCGTTCGATGGCCTCGTCGGACGAAGTGACCCAGTGCGCAGTGCATCGCCTGATGCGCAAGCATGAACTGCGTCTGGCGCAGTGTGAGCGAAGCGATGTAACCGGGGTCGAAGTGAATGGCGCGACCGTCCGTCCCGATGCTTGCGCACCGCCCGCTCGCAATTGCAGGCAGATGGAGGAGCAGCGCACCGACGAACGGGCGATCAAGAATCAGCCGTGCACGCGCGGCGCGAAGTTTCTCCTCGGCCCGGATCTGCACCTCGGCGGCAGATGCGTGCAAAGAGGACACGAGCGGCGATCCCCTAATCCGGGCGGGAACGATCAAACGAAAGGAGATCGCTCACGCTTTGCGCCCACTCCTTGAATTCGGGGAGCCCATACAATGGCTGCCCTATGGTCCGATGCATGTCCGTCACGAGCATGACGCCCAATTCCTGCTGCGGAAACTCACGCGCATAGCGCAGGATATTGCGCATCATGACTTGCGCCTCGGCGTCCGATGACAAGCGCTGCGCTTTGCGGACCAACGCCGTCGCGACGCCGTACTGCACGTCAAGCCGCTCGGGCATTTCCATGGAGGTGCCCCGTGCAATCGCCTCGACATCGGGCATCGCATGCATCTGCTCGAGAAAGGCAAGCAGTTCCACCCCGCATGCGGGACCGACGCACGCCTGCAAACTTTCGAGCAGGACGTGCGGTGCATCGGCGAACTTGAGCAGCGCACGATGCGCGTACTCCCACGATCGGGGACTTGGAAACGCCACCGGATTGCGCGCCGAGTCGAATTCGAACAGCAGATCGGCACGAAAGCGCAGGAACGCAATCAGCCGCCAATCGATACCGGCCGCGTGGGCCCACTGGATCCAGTCGTCGAGGTGAGGTTCGATCTCGTAATGCGTGAACCGGTTGGCCAAAGGGGCCGGCATGACGTAGGTCACGCCCCGATCGCCGTAGCGATTGCCCGCAGAAAATATCGCCCAACCTGCAGGCACCCGGTAGTCCCCGAGTCGACGATCGAGAATCAGCTGGTAGGCGGCTGCAGTCACGGTCGGCGGCGCCGAGGTAATTTCGTCCAGGAACAGAATGCCGGCCTGGCCGTGGCGCTGCGCATCAGGCAGCAACGAAGGCACCGACCACTCGACACGATTGCCTTCGCGAAACGGAATACCTCGCAGATCCGTCGGCTCCATCTGGGACAGGCGAATGTCGACGAGAGGAACGCCGTGGGCGGATGCAACATCGGCAGCGATACGGGACTTGCCCACGCCAGGCGGCCCCCACAACATCACGGGTGTGTGAATGCCCTGGGCGGCCGCGAGGAATTCGCGCTCGAGTACGGCGCGCACGTGCGAAGGACGCATGCGAACGATCATAGCATGGGGGTTCGCGTGCGCTGTCGCCCTCCTGCGGCGACCTGACGGTCTTTGACTGGCGACGGCCAGCGGTTAGAATCGCTCGCGAATCGAGTCCCTCTCATATGAACTTCTGCGCGAACTGCGGCACCCGTGTTGTTCTGCGCGTCCCACCGGGCGATTCCCTGCCCCGCCACATGTGCGACGCCTGCGGCACCATCCACTATCAGAATCCCAAGATGGTGGTCGGCTGCATTCCCGAATGGGAAGATCGCATCCTGCTTTGCCGCCGCGCCATCGAACCTCGCCATGGCTTGTGGACGGTGCCCGCAGGCTTCATGGAGAACGGCGAAACGACGGGCGACGGTGCTGCGCGCGAAACCCTGGAAGAGGCCAATGCCCGCGTCGAAGTGCTGTCCCTCTTCGCGATCTACAACATCCCGCACATCAGTCAGGTCTACATGCTGTTCCGCGCCCGCCTCCTCGACCTCGATTTTTTCCCGGGCGAGGAAACCCTCGAAATCAAGCTGTGCAACGAAACCGAGATCCCCTGGGACGAGATCGCCTTCGCCACCGTGCGCAACACGCTGACGCACTATTTCAACGACAAGCGCAGGGGACACTTCGGCTTCCACATGGGCACCATCGAACCGATGCCCCGGCGCGCGTGACCAGGCCGACCGCCGTCCCTTTACATTCCAGGAGATGTCGATGAGCACAAAGGAATCCGCAGGCAAGGCGGGATTTCAGTGGGACGATCCGTTTCTGCTCGATGACCAGTTGAGCGACGAAGAACGCATGGTCCGGGACAGTGCACGCGCCTATTGCCAGGAAAAATTGATGCCGCGGGTGCGCGATTCCTTCCGGCACGAGAAATTCGACCGCGAAGTCATGAACGAGATGGGTGCGCTCGGTTTTCTCGGCTCGACGATCGAGGGCTACGGCTGTGCCGGCGTCAATCACGTCTGCTACGGATTGATCGCTCGCGAAGTCGAGCGCGTCGACAGCGGCTACCGGTCTGCGTCCGGCGTGCAGTCGAGCCTCGTGATGTACCCGATCTATGCATATGGCAGCGAAGAACAGCGCCAGAAGTACCTGCCGAAGCTCGCAACGGGTGAATGGGTTGGCTGCTTCGGCCTCACCGAACCGAACAACGGCTCGGATCCCGGCGGGATGCAAACCCGCGCACGCAAAGTCGACGGCGGATACATCGTAAACGGCGGCAAGATCTGGATCACGAATGCCCCGATAGCCGACGTGTTCGTCGTCTGGGCAAAAGACGACGAAGGCAAGATCCGCGGCTTCATTCTCGAGAAGGGAATGAAGGGCCTGTCGACGCCGAAGATCGAAGGCAAGTTCAGCTTGCGCGTGTCGATCACAGGCGAAGTCGTGATGAGCGACGTCTTCGTGCCTGACGGGAACATGCTGCCCAACGTCTCCGGCCTGGCGGGGCCGTTCGGGTGCCTCAACAAGGCGCGCTACGGAATTGCCTGGGGCGCAATGGGTGCCGCTGAATTCTGCTGGCACGCTGCGCGGCAGTACACGCTCGATCGCAAGCAGTTCGGTCGTCCGCTGGCGGCGAACCAACTGATCCAGCTGAAGCTCGTCAACATGCAAACGGAAATCGCACTGGGCCTGCAAGCGGCCCTGCGCGTGGGCCGCCTGATCGACGAAGGTCGCTGGGCGCCGGAGATGCTGTCGATCGTGAAGCGCAATGCCGCAGGCAAGGCGCTCGATATCGCTCGCATGGCGCGCGATATGCACGGTGGCAATGGCATCTCGGACGAATATGGCGTCATCCGCCACGTCCTGAACCTCGAAGCCGTGAACACCTACGAGGGCACGCACGACATCCACGCGCTGATCCTGGGCCGTGCACAGACGGGCATCCAGGCATTCTTCTGATCACAGTCTATCGGAGAGGACGTTGCCGTTGAGCCCTGCCCCACGCTGGTCCCGCCGCAGGTGGTTGCAAGCGATGTTCGCCGCAACGACCCTGGCGGCGTGCACATCGGCCACTGCACAAGAAGTCAATGCCGGCCCCTACGTTCCAACCCCGCAGCACGTGGTGGAACGCATGCTCAAGATGGCTGCCGTGAGCGAGAAGGATTTCATCGTGGACCTCGGCTCGGGTGACGGCCGTATCGTCATCACCGCAGCGAAAGAGTTTGGCGCCCGCGGCTTCGGCGTCGACATCAGCGAGCAACTCGTGGACGTGGCAACGGCAGCCGCCCACCGAGAGCGGGTTGCCGATCGCGTGCGGTTCATTCGCCAGGATGCCTTCAAGACCGACATACGCGAAGCCTCGGTGCTGACGCTTTATCTGCTGCCCGAGATCCTGCTCGATCTGCGTCCGAAGATCCTGACCGAGCTCAAGCCCGGCTCTCGGGTCGTGAGCCACGATTACAACTTCGGCGAGTGGGAATCCGATCACGCCGTGGTCTTCGACACGCCGGAAAAGGAAGTCATCAACGGCACGAACAAGACCAGCCTGTTCCTCTACGTCGTGCCCGCCCATGTCGCAGGGACCTGGCAGATCCGATTGCCAGGCCCGGAACCGGGTCCGACCGTAGAAGTGAGCCTGCAGCAAAGTTACCAGCGGATCTCCGGCAACACGGTCGGCACGGATGCCCAGGATTTGAAGGTAGCCAGCTTGCGCGGGGACCGCATCGACCTCTCGGTACCGTTCGGCAAAAGCGTCCTCATGCTGCGGGGACGCGTGGTCGGCGATCGTATCGAAGGCATCATCGACGGTCGCGGCAAGACCAAGCCCGGGTTCTCTGCCATTCGCGTTGCCAACGGCAAAGCCCTCGGGTGGGAGTGAGTTGCACTCCCTGACCGGCAGGCCGTTCCTTCAAGCCCCGTGATCACTCCATAAACACGCACGTTATCGACAGAAGGCAGCCAGCCAGCCATGACCAAGCCGCGAAAGAATGCCGCCCTGCAGGCCGAGATCGAAGTCCTCGGCGCACACCCCATCGCGAAGCTGCTCGGCATTCGCCCGCTCTCCGTGGACCGGGAACGCATCCTCGCGGAAATCTCGATCACGCCTTCGCACATGAATCGGTCCGGACGCGTGGCGGGCGGCATCATCATGGCATTCGGCGACGTGCTCGGTGCGCGAGGCACGACCCTGAATCTGCCCCCGAACACGCGCACGACTACGCTCGAATCGAAGACCAACTTCTTTTCCGCGGGCATAGGCCCGGTGATCCGCGGCGAAGCCATCCCGCTGCACCTAGGACGCACGACGATGGTGTGGCAAACCACGATTACGGACGACGATGGGCGACGACTCGCCATCGTCACGCAAACGCAGATGGTCATCCCCACCCACCCGAAACCCGCCGATGCCGTCAAGGCTGCCCCCGCCGAGGCGAAGACAAGAACGCCCACCGCGAAGGCGAATCCGGTTCGACGCAGTACGAAGCGCTAGGGAAGACACGACGCCGGATCCGTCCCAACCGATCACCTGACGGATCGACCGAATACGCCCGCATACCACGATTCAACTCAACCCTCGGAGCAGCATGACCATGCAAGCAGTCGCACGCACCCTCGCCGCGCTCGTCTCGACGACGCTCGCCGTATTCGCCTTGAACGCATCCGCCCAGACGTATCCGACCAAGCCGGTACGGCTTATCGTTCCGTTCGCCCCCGGCGGCGGCACGGACGTCCTCGCGCGGATGATCTCGGTGAAGCTGAGCGAAGCGCTCGGTCAAAGCGTCGTGATCGACAACCGTCCCGGCTCCGACGGCATCGTGGGTTCCGAAGTGCTGACTCGTGCGAATCCGGACGGATATACGCTCATCATCGTGTCGAGCAGTCACGCGATCAATCCTGCGCTCGGTCGCAAGCTGTCCTACGATACCCTCAATGATTTTTCGTACATCACGCAGACAGCCGTGCAGCAGCTCCTGCTGTTCGTGCATCCGTCGGTCCCGGCCAAATCGGTGAAGGAACTGCTCGCGCTGGTCAAGGCCAAGCCGAACGGCTACAACT
>JBIKKL010000015.1:0-20064 GCA_044360365.1 Burkholderiales bacterium
GGTCGCGCTCGCTTCCTGCAGCAGCTTCTCGCGCAGGGTGCGATCGCTGAACATTTGTGCGAGTTCGGAGAGTCTCTGCAGATGGAGGTCCGTGGCTTTTTCGGGAACGAGCAATACGAATACCAGGTTTACCGGCTGGCCGTCGGGCGCATCGTACGCAATGGCATGGTTCAGTCGGACCAGTGCGCCCACCGCTTCCTTGAGCCCCTTGATGCGCCCGTGCGGTATCGCGATGCCTTGACCCAGACCGGTGGAGCCGAGTTTCTCCCGCGCGAACAGGCTGTCGAACACCTGGCTGCGTGCGATCTGGTGGTTGTTCTCGAACAGCAGACCGGCCTGCTCGAACACGCGCTTCTTGCTCGATACGTCGAGATTGAGCAGCACGTTCGATTCCGGGAGCAGTCTTGCGATCAGATTCATCCGGACGTGGGTCTTGTAGTAGTGGGAGAGTGGGGTTTGATCGATGCGGCGGGGAGAAACGGGCCGGGGACGCTTCGCGTCGGAGGCTTATTCGATGACGGTTCGCTTGATGCCGGCGTCGCCGCGGGAGTCGGAGCGCTTTTCCTTGTGCTTGACGATTTGCCGGTCGAGCTTGTCGATCAGGGTATCGATGGCTGCGTACATGTCGGTGTTCTGGCTCTCGGCGAAGAGGTCCTTGCCGCTCAGGTGGATGCTTGCCTCGACGCGGCGCTGTTCGCGCTCCGTCGAGAGAATCACGTTGATGTCGATGACGTGGTCGAAGTGGCGCGTGAGCCGATCGAGCTTGCCGGTGAGGTACTCGCGCAGGGATGGCGTGACTTCGAGGTGGTGCCCCGTGACTTGCAGGTTCATGCGGCGTACTCCGATGGAGCAAGCGTCCCGATCTGCCCGTGTGGAAACAAAACACGGCAGCGGACTGCTGCTAAATGGATTTTCTGAGATTGACAGGAAGGATCTGCAGGGATTCCCGGTACTTGGCGACCGTTCGGCGCGCCACGACGATGCCTTGCTGGCCGAGGATCTCGGAGAGCTGGCTGTCCGAGAGCGGCTTCTTTGAGTTCTCGGCACTGACGAGTTGCTTGATCAGGGCACGAATGGCCGTCGCCGAGCACGAGCCCCCGGTTTCGGTTGCGACGTGACTGCCGAAAAAGTACTTGAGTTCGAAGATCCCGCGCGGAGTCAGCATGAATTTCTGGGTGGTGACCCGCGACACGGTCGATTCGTGCAAATCGAGAATCTGGGCGATTTCTCGCAGAACCAGTGGGCGCATCGCGACTTCGCCGTGCTCGAAGAAGTGCCGCTGTCGGTCGACGATGGCCTGGGAGACCCGCAAAATGGTTTCGAACCGCTGCTGCACGTTCTTGATGAGCCACTTTGCTTCCTGGAGCTGACTCGCCAGTTGCTGTGCGCTCGCATCGCGGTTGCGCTGCAGAATCTGGGAATACATCCGGTTGATGCGCAGCTTCGGCATCGCATCGGGATTGAGGGCGGCAAGCCATACCCCCTTCACCTTCTTCACCACGACATCCGGCACGATGTAGCGCGCCTCTTCACCGGCAAAGGCCGAGCCCGGGCGCGGGTTCAGGCTCATTATGAGCTTCTGGATGGCGCGCAGGGCGGTGTCGTCGCAGTGCAGAGCCTTCTTCAGCTTGACGTAGTCGCGGGCAGCAAGCAGTTCAAGGTGTTCGCGAACCGTCGTGATCGATTCGGTGCGGAAGGGCGTGTCGTCGGGCATCGCTCGCAGCTGCAACTCGAGGCATTCTGCAAGGCTGCGTGCGCCGACGCCGGGCGGATCGAGGTTCTGCAGCAACCGCAGCGCGACGCTCACCTCCTCGGTCTCGATTTCCAGCTCTGCCGGAAGCATTTCGGTAATTTCTTCGAGCGGCTGCGTGATGAACCCGGAGTCGTCGAGGGCGTCGATCAGAAGACTGACCAGCGTTCTGTCCCGCTCTGAGATGGCCGTGAAGCCCGTCTGCGACAGCAGATGTTCGCGCAGCGTTGGCGTCGTAGCCGCGATTTGCGGGTAGTCCGAATCGTCGTCGTCGTCGCGGTTGCCCGAACTGAAACCTTCGTCGTCGAAGCTCGACAGGCTGGAGGTTCCTCCGTCGAGCGGCGCGGCATCCGCGGGCGGCTCTTCGGTTTCGCGATTGGCGGAGGAGGTATCGACCTCGGTGTAGCTCTCGCTCTCGAGCCGGCTGGAGGTGACGCCGTCCTGGACATCATCGTCGCGCTCGAGCAGCGGGTTCTCTTGCAGGAAACGTTCGAGTTCCTGGTTCAGCTCGAGCGTCGACAGCTGGAGCAGCCGGATCGACTGCTGCAGCTGGGGCGTCAGCGTCAGGTGCTGCGAAAGCCGGAGCTGTAGGGAATGTTTCATAGGGAAGTTTCTACCGGCCCGAAAGCGTACGCGCTCGAACGAAGTTCGACTGCGGAGCGCACGCCCGATCAGAGGCGAAAATGCTCACCCAGGTAGACCTTGCGAACGCTCTCATTATAGACAATTTCTTCCGGTTTGCCGCACGCCAGCACGCCGCCTTCGTTGATGATGTAGGCGCGATCGCAGATACCGAGCGTTTCCCGAACGTTGTGATCGGTGATAACGACACCGATGCCCCGCATCTTCAGGAAACCAATGATTTTCTGGATATCCAGAACTGCGATGGGGTCCACGCCCGCGAACGGTTCGTCGAGCAGGATGAAGCGCGGATTCGTTGCCAGGGCGCGCGCGATCTCCACCCGTCGACGTTCCCCGCCCGACAAACTGGTCGCCGGATTGGATCGGAGCTGTTCGATATTCAGGTCCGCGAGCAGCGCCTCGAGTTGCGACTTGATCTGCTCCGGCGGCAGGCGCTGCAGTTCGAGGATGGCCTGGATGTTTTCGGCTACGGTCAGTCGGCGGAAGATCGAGGCTTCCTGCGGAAGATAGGACAGCCCGAGTCGCGCGCGACCGTGGATGGGCATGTGGGTCAGGCGTCGCTCGTCGAGATAGAGTTCGCCGCCATCGACCGGTACGAGCCCGACCATCATGTAAAAGCAGGTCGTCTTCCCTGCGCCGTTCGGGCCCAACAGGCCGATCACTTCACCGCTGCTGACTTCCAGCGACACATCCCGCACGACCACGCGGGATTTGTACTTTTTCTTGAGACTGACGGCGCGCAGTTCGCTCATCGGCGCTGCTCGCCGACGGGCGGACGCGCCCGGGCGTCATCCGTTCGCCTTGGTCGGGCAAGGTGGCGTTCGGTTCGGGTCGGCGTCACTTGCGTGGATCGGTGACGGCCGGCGCGGGTTTGAGTTTGACGGGCGGCGAGGCAGGCTGCGGCTTGGCATCCTTGTTTTTCGGCTGGATCACGGCTCGGACCCGGCCGGTCTTGCTGCCGTCACCCTTTTCAGGCGCCCCCGTGACGCGAAAAAACTCGGTGGGCTGATCGTAGGAAATATAGCTGCCGCGGACTTCGTCGTCGCCGCGCTTCATGCGGGCTCGAGTGAAGAGCTGCAGGCGCTCGGCGCGGCCATCGTACTCGATGCGTTCAGCTTCACCCTCGACGTACTCGTCGACGCCATCGCGCTTTTGGCGGAAGTTGGCAAGATTTCCGTACGCGGTGCCCTGATTGAACCCTTGCGCGTCTTCACGCACGATCATGCGATCTGCGCGTATTACGAGGGTGCCCTGGGTCAGGACCACGTTGCCTTCGAACGTGCTGACCTTCTTGGCGTCGTCGATGCTCACCCGGTCGGCTTCGAGGTTGATGGGCTTGTCGCGATCGGCCCGTTCGGCGTGGGCCGGCAAGCTCAGGAGGAAGGCGGCGGCGAAGCACACGAGGCCCGCACGAAAGCCGTGGTCAGTGGGGCCGTTGGACATAGGATCCGCGCACATTCGATAGAAGCTTCAAGGTCTTGGCTTTGTTGTCCAATTCTAAGCCAACGGCTGTGACTTGGGTATTTGCGTCCACGATCCGCACCGCCTTGTCGGTCTTGGCGAAGTCGTCGTCGGGTACCACGTGCAGGTACTCGGTGGTCATCGTGAGCTCGCTATACTTGCCCGTGGCCATACGTACGGCTTGGACGTCATCTCGAAAGTCGACCGTTTTTCCCTCGCTGGACGCTTGTGCGCGGGTTGCGCTGATCCGCAATGCCACCCGGCCGGCGTCGTAGCGCTGAAGCAGCGGATGCTCGAGGTGCGTGGTGTCGTCGTCGGGGTAGTGCAGCATGCGTTTGGCTTCCAGGTGGTGGACCGGGACACCGTCCTTTCCGAGCTGCGTGACGACGAAGTTCTCGACGATGGAGTCCGGATCGTGGCGCGTACTGCCGTCGCGCGGCGGCGGCGGGCCCTGAACTGCACGTTCGAGCCAGAACGACATCGCCGCGAGGATGGCTACGAGCAGTAGCGGAAACGCTGCGGTGAAGCGTTCCACTCAATCTCCGCTGCGGGCGCGGGCGCCGCTGTCCGACTTGCGCTCGCGCAGACGCATGAGCGTCTCGCAGGCATCGCGGACCGCGCCTTCGCCGCCGCGCCGGCGGGTGACCTGGTCGGCGATGCGCTTCACTGCAGCAGGTGCATCCGGGACGGTGAATGCCAGCCCGCAGGCTTCGAGGACGGGGATGTCGACGAGGTCGTCGCCCATGTAGAAGGCTTGTTCGGGCTTCAAGCGCAGGCTCTCGAGGAGGTTGAAGAATACGGGGAGCTTTTCCCCTGCGCCTTGGATCACGTGCGCAATGCCGAGTTCGCCGGCCCGACGCTCCACGCAGCGCGCGCGGCGACCGGACAGGATGGCGACCTCGATGCCGCTCTCTCGAAGCAGCTTGATCCCGTGGCCGTCGAGCACGTTGAACGCCTTCATCTCCTCGCCGGATTCGCCGAGATAGATGCGTCCGTCGGTCATGACGCCGTCGACGTCGAAGATGGCGAGCGCGATACGCCGTGCCCGGGTGGCAAGCGAAGCGGTCGAGTGCTTGGGCCGCAGGAGGCGGCGCGCTGGCAGACGTGCCATCAGATCACCTTGGCGCGGAAGAGGTCGTGCATGTTGAGGGCGCCGATCAGGCGCTGCGCCCCATCGACCACCAGAAGCTGGTTCACCTTGTGTTGCTCCATGATCTGTACGGCTTCGGCTGCCAGACGATCGGACTCGATGGTGCGCGGACCGTGGGTCATCACCTCGGAGATGCTCGTCGCGAGAAAATCGGTGCGCGTGCTCAATGTTCGGCGCAGGTCCCCGTCGGTGAAGATTCCCGCGACTGCGCCTTCATGATCGACGACCGCCGTCACCCCCATACGGCCGCGCGACATCTCGGCGACAGCATCATATACGGTCGCGGTGCTGGGTACGCGCGGTACGGCCTCGCCGGTGCGCATCGCATCGCGCACGAGCGTCAGGCTGACGCCCAGCTTGCCGCCAGGATGCGAGTGGGCGAAGTCGCGGTCGCTGAAACCGCGTGCCTTCATCAGAGCAACCGCCAGGGCATCGCCGAGTGCGAGAGCGGCTGTGGTGCTGGCGGTCGGCGCCAGATTGAGCGGGCAGGCTTCCTTGACCGCGCCGGCGTAAAGACAGACGTCGGCTTGGGTGCCCAGGCTTGAGTCGGGGTTGCCGGTGAGTGCAATCAGCTTTGCACCCCGCCGCTTGATCAAGGGAACGACGAGCAGCAATTCGGAACTCTCGCCCGAATTCGAAAGGCCGATGAAGACGTCGTCGCGGGTGATCATGCCTAGATCACCGTGGCTCGCCTCCGCCGCATGCACGAAGAACGCCGGTGTGCCGGTGCTGGCGAGAGTCGATGCGATCTTGCGGCCGACATGGCCCGATTTGCCGATCCCGCTGACGACCACCCGGCCTCGACATTTCAGGACGATGTCCACGGCACGGCTGAAATTCGCGCCGATATGCGATTTCAATGCCGCGATGGCTTCGGCTTCGATGTCGAGCACGAGCCGCGCGGAGCGGATGGCATCGTCGTCGGTCTGTGATTGGGTGGGGTGATCGGTCATGTCGGTCGGCGAATCATGAGCCGTGGCTGAAGGCTTCGTGCATCGATCCGCGATGTTCGGCGGGTGGCAGCTCGAAAAAAGCGCGGGCGCCTTTGCATCCATGGCTTTGTAGAGCGTATCGAGCGCGGCGCAGTATAACAGATGGTCGCCGCCGACCACTTCGTCGAAACAGGGCGAGAATTCTCGTCGTCACGCACTTTTATCGCTGCAACGGGTGAGATACTCTTGCCGTGGCCCAGGCATCGACTGCGCGCAACGGGTCGAGCGGTCCGTCTCAGATCGCGCAGCATCGTCGATGAACAACATCCTTCAGTCCGTACTACTGCTACTCGCCGCGGCGGTGATCGTCGTGGTCGTCTTTCGCAGCATCAAGCTGCCGCCGTTGCTCGGCTATCTCGTCGTCGGGGTGCTCATCGGCCCGCACGCGCTCGGGCTGATTCCGGAATCGGCCGAAACCCACGCGCTCGCCGAGTTCGGCGTGGTTTTCCTGATGTTCAGCATCGGGCTCGAGTTCAGTCTCTCCAAGCTCATCAGCATGCGGCGTATCGTATTCGGGCTGGGCACCCTGCAGGTGGTGACCACAGTGGCCGGCGGAGCGCTCCTCTTGCCGCTGTTGCTGCCGATCGACTGGCGCGCCGGCCTGATACTCGGCGGGGCGTTTGCGATGTCCTCGACGGCGATCGTGATCAAGATGCTCAACGATCGTCTCGAGCTCGACTCGGCGCATGGCCGTCAGATCGTCGGGGTACTGCTCTTCCAGGATCTTGCGGTTGTCCCGCTGCTCATCCTGGTGCCTGCACTCGCGCAGCCTGCCGGTGAACTCGCAGGCGCACTGGCGCTCGCCGGGGTGAAGACCGCCGTCGTCCTTGCCGTGCTACTCGGCCTGGGGCAGCGTCCGATGCGTGCGTGGTTTCATTTGGTGGCGAAGCAGTATTCGGCCGAGCTCTTCATCCTCAACGTATTGCTGATTACGTTGGGGCTTGCCTACGTCACGCACGCGGCGGGCTTGTCCATGGCGCTCGGGGCGTTCGTGGCCGGAATGCTGATCTCCGAGACCGAATACCGTTACCAGGTCGAGGATGACATCAAGCCGTTTCGCGACGTCCTGCTCGGACTGTTCTTCGTCACGATCGGCATGCAGCTCGATTTGCGGGCGGTATGGGCGAACGTCGGTTGGGTGCTGCTTGCGCTCGTGGCGTTGATTGCCTTCAAGGCGGCGTTGATTGCGGCCCTCTCGCGGCTCTTCGGCAACCCGGCGGGTGGTGCCGTGCGGATCGGGCTCGATCTCGCGCAGATCGGCGAGTTTGCCTTCGTTTTGCTGGCGCAGCCGGGGGCGCCCGATCTGATTCCGACCGAGATCATGCAGCCTGTCCTTGCGGCCATGCTGTTGTCGATGATGCTGGCGCCGTTCGTGATCGAGTACAGCGAGAGTATCGTTCGTCATACGGTCGGTGCGGAGTGGGTGTCCCGTGCCATGGAATTGCTCCAGATCGCGGTGAAGTCCATGGCGGTGGATCAGCATGTCGTCATCTGCGGCTATGGCCGCTGCGGACAAAACCTCGCACGGATGCTGGATCAGGAGAACATCGGCTACTTCGCGCTCGATCTCGATTCTTCCCGAATTCGGGATGCCGCTGCCGCGGGCGACACCGTGGTGTATGGCGACTCCGGCAAACGCGAAGTGCTGATTGCGGCCGGGATCACCCGCGCCCGGGCTTTGGTGATCACCTTCAACGATGCGCACGCGGCGTTGCGAGTGCTCGAACAGGTGCACGCGCTGCGGCCGGACCTACCCGTCGTCGTACGCACGGTGGACGATACTTACATCGAGCGGCTCGAAGCCGCCGGCGCTTCTGAGGTCGTCGCCGAAGTCATGGAGGGGTCGCTCATGCTGGCCTCGCACGCGTTGATGCTGCTGGGCGTGCCGGTGCGGCGCGTGCTGCGCCGGGTTCAGTCCGTGCGGGAGAGTCGGTATCACGTCCTGCGCGGCGTATTCCGCGGCGACGTTCAGGAGGACGGCGACGGTGTAGAGCGTCCGCACACGCGCTTGCATTCCGTATTCATCGTGCCGGGCGCACCGAGCGTCGGCAAGACGCTCGGTGAACTGCAACTGACCGATCTCGGCGTCGAGATCACCGCCATCCGGCGCCGTGGGGTGAAGTCGCTGTCGCCCGCGCCGGATACGATTATCGAGCAGGGCGATGTGATGGTTCTGTTCGGCTCGGACGACACCATCGGTGCCGCCGAGATTCAATTGCTTCAGGGTTGGCGTTCGAGGGGGCGTTTCGGCGGTCGGCGAGGGAAGGCCGAGGACGCGAGCCCGCCGTAGAACAGGTTCTTGGTGTACAAACAAAACAGCCCGCTTTGAAGCGGGCTGTTTTGCGTAGGGGCGCAGGCGTCTAGAACAAGCTTGCACCGCCGCAGTTGACTTCGCCCTGCGGAATGAACCAGAGTCCGGTGGTATCCATGCACTGCGTAGGTGCGTACGCCGCAGCCGGTACAGGCGGTGCCCCCGGTGCGTTGCCCTGGTACTGCGAGTAGCGAAAACCACCGCGAATGCCGTTGCCGTCGTCGATCTTGCGGTCGACTTCGGAGATGATTTCTACGGGTACCTGAGCGCCGGTTTTGAGGTTGTGCTTGGCGGGCGGCGTGGCGATCGTATCGGCGTAAGTGTTGTCGTAGATGATCTGCAAGAAGATGTTGTACGGGTTCTTCGGCGTGTTGTTGTCGTTTGCGGTGGCATCGCCGCCGGTCATCGTGTAGCTTCCGTTCAGGAAACCTGCGCTCGCCAGATGCATCCAGGCAAGAATTTCTTCATGCACTTCGGACTGGACGCCGCCGACCGTGATCGGTACGGCGTTGTTCTGGATGATGCCGTTGCCGTTGCCGTTCAGGCAGGAGTTTCCGGTCGGGCACTTGAGCGTGCTGTTGGCCGAGGCGTAATCGCCGGGATACGCACGGAACCGATCCTGAAAGCCGAAGAAGGCGGCCTTGATGCCGTCCTGCTGGGCGATCAGGTTACGCACGCGTGCGCTGGTGATCAGCTCCTGCCCTTTGAGCACGCCGCCGAGGAGCAGGCCGATGATGACCAGGACGATGGCTATTTCGATCAAGGTGAAACCGCTTTGATGCGCTCGATTCATGATGAGCGTTCCTGATAACGGGTAAATGACTCGGCGGGGCGCAAGATGCATGCCGAGGGAAATTCAGCGGATGATCCCCGGTTTGCGACATTTTTGGCAAATTGGGCTCTCGGCATGTCGGTGCGGCCAACCCCGTGACTGCGCGTCAATCTTGTTGAATGGAAATGCGATAACCCGGATCTGCACGGGAAATTCCCGTGCTGGAATCGAGGCCTCAGACCGGCGAGAGGCTATTGCATGGTTTGTTGGTGCGCTGCAGCGGCGGCGTCACCGCTTCGTCGGATGTGCCGAATTTTCGGCATGCTTGAGCCGTTCCAGGCCCTGCAGAAGCAGGATTCGTTCATGGGTGTCGGTGACCATGCCGCTCGCCAGCAACCCGCCGAGCAGGATGCGCGCAGCTTCGAACTCGCCCATGTCCTCGAGCAGAAAGATGTGCATTTGTCTGGCCCAGGCCGGTGCATTGTGCGCGCGATCCCGAATGGCCTGGGCATATCTGAGCGCCCGCGGCAGATCGTTCAGGCGATGCTTGGCCATGATGGCCGCGTGGGCGAGCCAGGACCAGCGGCGGTCCGGATCGGTGGCGAAGTGGTCGAAGACGAACTCCAGCATTTGGCGGCTACGGTCGGCATCGGGTACCTGGGCATAGAGCTGCGACGCCATCAGCAACGGATATTGCCCGACGGGGTCCAGCGCCAGGGCGGTTTCAAGCCACTGAGCGACGCGCCCGTAGTCGAGGGACATGAACGGAATGCTTATGCCCGGCTGGTTGTCGTATGCCTGAAGATAGAGCGTGAGCATGTGGGCGCTCGGCAGTCGGTCGATGCCCTTCATGAGGTGCAGCATCGCCCCCGAAGGAGGGGGTTCCAACGCAGAGGCGCGAGCCATCGGCCGCGGCTGCAGGGCGACGAAGCCGATCTGGGCGACCAGCGCAGCCATCAGCAATCCGAAGACGAGTTTCGGAACGACGCGGACCGGGCGCTGTGCGCGACGGGTCAAATTTCTCTCCGGTAGAAGTCGAACAACGCGGCGGCGACCAGGACCGAGACGGCAATCGCGCTCTGCAGCGCAACGGGCCCGATCGATGTCATGTCGATCGACTTCTCGGCGATCCATTCGGTGGGGGCATACCGGTCGAGGGCAGGAACGACGAACGCGAGGAACTGTACGCCTGAGTCGACGAAGGGACGCGTCCCGCCCAGAGTGCCCAGCAGATCGGTCTCGGCCATCAGGCGCATCGCGGTAAGCGAGCGTCCGAGCAGGTACAGTCCGCACACGACCATCACGGCCGGCAGTACCTGGTGGAACGTGACGATGCAGAAGATGCTCAGTGCCGCGACGATCGCGAGTTCGAGAAACAGGGAGAACGTCCAGCCTGCAACGACCGCGATCGGCGCATGCAGCAGCGTCGGCAGCGCACAGAGCGCAGCAAGGATGACTGCAACGCCTGCGAAACCGAGCAGTTTGCCGACGACGTATGCAGATCGGGGCATATCCAGAGAGAGGATCAGTTCGAGACCCTTCTCGTTGAATTCGCGAACCATGCTGCTGGTAATATACAAACCCAGCATGAGCACGCTCGCCAGTCGGGCGGCGCTCGCATAAAAGCTCCACTGCAGTCGATCCGATTCCGTAACTGCGATCTGGTGGATGAAGAGGCTCCCGGCCCAGACAACTGCGAACACGAGCATCGCCAGCACAGGCAGACGCGTGCGGTGCGCTTCGAGTAGCGTGAACCGTGCAATCGTGAAGGTGTGGGTGGGCATGTCCGTGTGTCCGAGGCTTTGGCAATCGTGCGCCATCTGCGCAGGCTTGATCAAGTATAGCGAACGCATCCGCAGCAAGGCCCATCAGGAAAGGGCACGATCGTGAGCGTCCAGCAGCGTATCCTCGCCATGCCGCCCCAGATATGGCTGGGTACGATGCTGCTCGCGCTGCACGCGGCACTCGCTTGGGACTTCGACAGCAACTGGTCGCGTGCTTTCCTGCTCGCGCACGTCGGGCTATTCCTCATCTGGCAGCCGATGTGGCGCGGAGAGCGCCAGCTCAGCCTTCGCCACGTCGCGCTGATCGTGGTGATCGGGCTGGTGCTCGTCGGCTTCACGAACTGGTGGCTGATGGCCATCTGGCTCGCCGTCCTGTTCGGATTGATCGGCGGCAACGTGCCCGGCATCCGCGAGCGCCGGCATCGGGTGGCTTCGTTGCTGGCGGCAGTCTATCTGCTCGCGATCCTTCTCGTCTGGGTGGTGCCGAAACTTTTCAGTGCGCCGGAGGCCACCAGCGGCGCGGTCGACCTGCTCGTGCGATACGGATTGATGTTGTTGCCCGTGCTCGTGATCCTCACGCGCGTCGAGCGGACCGTGTCCGATGTGCCGCATGCCGTCGATTTGTTCTATTCCGTCATGCTGTTCCTGCTCGTCGCTGCGCTGGTGCTCGGCAGCTTCATGATCAAGGAACTGGCAAAGGCCGCTTATCCGATGGCGCTCGCGCAAACCCTGTTGTGGATCGCCGGGCTGCTCGTTGCGCTGTCATGGCTGTGGAGTCCGCACGGCGGCTTTTCGGGCGTCGGACAGCTGCTCTCCCGTTACCTGTTATCGGTCGGGCTTCCGTTCGAGCGCTGGATGCAGGGCGTGGCGCATCGCGCCGAGCAGGAAGACGAACCCGAACGGTTTCTGGTGAATTCGCTGCACGACATGCTGGAACTGCCCTGGCTCGCCGGCGTTCGCTGGCAGACGCGGGTGGATGGCGGGGAGTTCGGCGAGCCCTCGCAGTTCGACGCCGAACTGAGTCACCACGATCTCACGCTCACGTTCTACACGCGGTGGTCGCTCTCGCCCGCGCTGTTGCTGCACCTGAAGCTGCTCACCCGCCTGCTCGCCCACTTCTACGATGCCAAACAGCGCGAACACCAGCAGCGGCAGAATGCCTACACGCAGGCAATCCACGAAACCGGTGCGCGCCTCACCCACGACGTGAAGAATCTGTTGCAGTCGCTCACCTCGCTATGCGCAGCCGCTCAGGCGAGCGGGCCCGAACAGGCGGGCGACCTGCAGGCCCTCATGAACCGGCAGTTGCCGCAGATCACGCAGCGCTTGCAGACGACGCTGGACAAGCTGCGCGCACCGGCCAAGCCGGAGCGTTCGCGCTCGATCCCTGCCGTGCAGTGGTGGGACGCATTGAGGGCTCGCTATACGCGCGGCGATGTCGTGTTCATCGGCGGCGAGATCGTCGCTGACACGTCGCTGCCCGGCGAGCTTTTCGATAGTGTTGCCGAGAACCTGATCCAGAATGCACTGAACAAGGGCCATGGCGAAGCGGGCTTTCGCGTCGAAGTGCATTTCTCTTTCGACGAGGGGCCCTGCCTGAGAGTGACCGATGGCGGCGGGCCCGTGCCCTCCGTGGTTGCCCGACGTCTCTTCGATGGCCCGGTGCCTTCCCAGACCGGGCTCGGGATCGGTCTGTATCAGGCGGCACGGCAGGCCTCCCAGCATGGATACCGACTCTCGCTCGCCAGCAACGAGCCGGGGCAGGTGAGTTTCGAACTTGCGCCGGTCTGAGTCCTCGTCTGCGATCGGGGCGTAGCGGTTTACGGCAGGCGCCCGGCAGCAACCATCCGCTGCTTGAGCACATGCGGGCTCAGCCACAATACGATGTCATCGAACTCGCCGGACGTGCTGTCGGCAGGCGAGCGTTCGCGACTGACGAAGTTTGCATCTCCATTCGCATTTGCAATTTCGTTCGCAGTCATTGCGGCGCAGCCTGCGACGGTTGCGCAACCAATCGGCAGGCGTTGCGCACCGGTGGCCGGGATGATCGCGCCCCAGCCGTTGGGTCCGTGCGAGATCAGGACGGCGACGGCAGCATTGAGCGAGGGCGGAACTTCGGTGATTCGGTCACCGGCCGCTCGGGCCGCGCTGCGCATACTGCGGAGAGACGCGATACCGAAATCGGTAGCCCCAGGGGTCGGTGGGCTGCACGCCGAGCGTGGCCCAGGGGACGGTTCCCTCCGCGTTATTGCAATTGCCGGCCGCGACGTCTTCCAGACCATCGTTGTTGGTATCGGGGCAGGGCAGGTAGCCTTGCGCGGCGGCGTGACCGGACAAAGCGTCCCGCAACTCCTCCAGCCGCAGCCGAGCTTCGGCCGTTTGGCGCTGGTCCACCTGCGTCGACAGAGGCACCACCAGACTGCCGAGGATCAGCGCGATCACGAAGATCGCAACGGCGAGTTCGATCAGCGTGAAGCCCGCCGCGCGATGACGACGACGGCAATACTCGGCGGCAGGAAGGGAGAACGTCATTTGAACACGGCAACGTCGTTGAAGGTGGCGGTGCTCGTCCCCCGCAACCGAAACCAGTCCGGCGTATCGGGCGGAGCCAGGGCGGTGAAGTTGTTTTCGCTTTCGAGATAGTTTGCCGGATTCGATCGATCGCCGACACCGGCTCTCGGTTGACCCCCGTTTACGGAGGCAAGGCGTGTTCCGGCCATCATCACGAAGTAGCGGGCATCGGGAACAAGACCGCTCGCTGTGTCGATGGTGAGGCAATCGATGGAGCACGATGATGCAGCCGCAGGCACGTCTGGCTTGAAGGACTCAGCAACCGAGTAAAACACATGCAGTTTCCAATTGCTCCACCAGCTGCCCACGATGATCGAGCAGCCGATAGGCCATGAGTCAATCATCGCTGGCGACCCGCTAGTCGTACTGGTGACGGCCATGGTGTCCGGAACGCGGCCAGCGCGCAGATTGTCGACGTCGGCGAAGTCGTTCGTCGTGGCGGTCGTGTCCGCAGCCCAGGGATATCGGCCTTTGCTCGTGACTGCGTATAGATCGAGGCAATTTCTCACCTCTCGCACCACGCGCCGCTCGAGCAGAGGCATGAGATCCTGGTGCGAGACGAGGGCGATGCGATCGTTGACGATTAGGTCGGCGCCCGCGCGCACGGGCCCCATGATGAACCCGTTCGCAGAGGCTTCGATGAAATTGGCATTGTCTTCCGCCGACCCTGCGACGGCAACGTCAAGATAGTTGACTGGATTGCAGGAGGGCGTGTCGGTGGCCGGTGCTGTTGTGCAGCGTCCGCTCGCTTCGCAGTTCGTGCCCACGACGCATGCTCGGGATTGCGGCTGTGCGGCGTCCTGGCGCGTCAGAACGCTGCCGGGCGCAAGGATGACCGCCACCGCGCCGCTCGGTGCGAACGGATCGGGATTCATGCCATCCGCCAGCACGACGTCGTCATGCATGCGCACGGTGAGGGTGCCGCGGCTGTCGCTGTTCAGGCAATCCGCGTGGGCGGGGCTCGCGCAATTGGACCTGGGATTGTTGCGAAAGCGCGCCGACACGGCATACCAGAGCCGCTCGCCGCTGCCATCGCGCAGATCCCGCAGTCCCAGTGTACGCCAGGGCAGGCGACCGAGACTCCTCGCTTCGGTCGCGCACGGTGGATCCGCGTCGCCATCATTGTCAAGGTCGGGGCACGGCATGTCCCCGGGCCGCTCGGGACCCGTCAGCGGAACTCCCGCCGCGTAGCCGATCAGCGCAGCTTTGGCCTCGGCAAGGGCAGCGGTCGTCACTCGGTCGCTCTCAAGCTCACCCCGCGTACCACTGCTCATGGCGATGAACGCCGAAACACCGACGATGGTCAGGATGAAGATGCTCAGGATGAAAGCCGCGCCGCGCTGTTTGCGTGCGACCTGGCGCAACCGGTCACGCATCATCGCAGCGTGATCAGGGCTTCGGTGCAACGTTGCTCTTTGCATCGGGCGCGGAAGCGGCAGGGGCTGCCGGTCGATCGATCCCGTCGAGCAGATCGCGCAGGATCTCGCGTTCGCGCCCGCTGCGCCGCTCCCGCGGCGGGGATTCGACGGGAGCCTTGGGCGGTGCGGCTTCTGCAACGGCTTGAGGGCGCGGAGGGCTGCGATAGCGCTCGTTCACCGCGCCGGAATTGACCTCGAGCTGCTGGCCCACTTTCAAATCCACGGTGCGTCCCGTCTGCGGGACGACGACCGTGACGTGGTTGGGCGTCGAACCAGTTCGTGCCGGTGAAATCTTCAGGCCTTCTACCGACTCGCGCCCGCGCACCTGCCTGTCGTTCAGCCAGACGGTCGTCGCGCCATCGTTGCGTCGGACGATGCCGTTCAGGGTGACGTACTCGGGGGCAGGCGGCAATGGCGACGCCTGTTCCAATGCGAGGGCGGCCTGCGGCCGCTTGCGCATGTCGTCGAGCGCTGCGCGCTGCGCAGGGGTGTAGAACAGGCGGCCCAGGGTCGGCGCAGGCGCCGGCGCACTCGTCGCGGGCTGGGGCTGGGGCGCGGATCCGGTCGGCGAGGGGAGCGCCTGTGCGCATACGTCGAGTGCGGCGATCAGCGGGATGCCGGCGACCAGAGCGATGCGTGATGCACGGACCTTCATGGCTTGCGCTCCAGCGGTTCGGGATTGAGCGTGATCCACGCGATTTCGCATTCCGCCCGGAGATTCGGTTGGGCGTTCAGCGGTGAATCGGGATTGGCAGAGCGCTCGACGAGGCATTCGTTGATGTCGAATGCGCCGGCGCGCTGGCTTTCCAGGCGGCGAAAGAACCGCAGCAGTTCGCCCTCATGGGTGAGGCGCAGGTTGATCTTCATGATCGACTGCGCCATGCCGAGTTTGGGCGCAAGCAGCTCCTGTGCGTAAGGGTAGGGCTGCTGCGTGCTGATCTGGTACTCGGCGCCGAAGAGCCGGGCTTCCTGATTCGTGGAGCGCAATGCGTCGAGCCAATTGATGCGTTGTTCCGGGCCGATCAGCCCTGCCTGCCGCAGTGCTTCGTAGGGGGGCTTGTAGCGCACGATGAGATCGCGTTCGTCGCCCGAGCGCTGGAAGCGGGTTTGGGCTTCGCGCAACTGGCTTTCCTGGCCCGCGAGGGCGCGCTGGTCCTTCGTGATCTGAGTGCGCGTCCACGAGATGGCGCCGGCGCTCCCCAGGACGACGGCCGCCAGCACGAGTAGCGGCACCTTCGCGGTATCCAGATGACGGCTGCTCAGCATCATAGCGTGGGCTTGAAAACCAGATTGAGACGGAACGGGGCGGTGCCACCGCGCGTGGGTGAGTCCGAGGTCGAGCCGCTCAGCGACATCGTCGGACTGACGTTGAGCGGGAGCGACGCGATTCTTACCTCAGCGACTGCGGGATCCTGGCGCAGGGCTTCGGCAAACCTGGATATCGAATCCAGAGCGACCCGGTAGTCGCCATCGAACGGATGGATCTCGGCTTCGACGAATGACGACTGGCGTCGACCGCTTGTGGGTTGCGGTGCGACGGGGGGTGGCGCTTCCGCTCGGCGCGCCGATGCGTCGGTTTCGAAATCCCTCGGGGCATACTTCCAGCCGAAGGACTTCACACGCACGTTCGGGAACGCATCGAGGGCCCTGCCGAGAACGATCATGGCTGCTTCCGGCGAGCGTCGCGTCGTCTGCAGTTTCTCGGCGACCTGAACGGCGAGTACGAGATTGTCGGCCGAGGTGGGCGAGGCAGGATACTGCAGCGTGACTTCCTGATAGCGCCGCTGGTAATCCGCCGTCCGGGCGGCGGCGCTCGCCTGCTGGGAGCGCAGATCGTAGATCTGGTAAGCGTTGAGCCCGATCCAGGCGAGAGAGACGCACGCAGCGACCCCGGCCGTGGCGTACAGGGCGCGTCGCAACTGGTAGGTTTGAAACTGCTCGGTGACCCCAGCCGGCGCCAGATTGCCGAGCGGCGGTTGTGCCGCGAGCAGGTGCAGATAAAGCGCTTCCGGGGTGACGGCGACGACCGAGGACGGGACGCCGGTGCGTTGTGCGATCGAATCGGCCGGGATGATGAGCGCCTGCGCGTTGGAGATGTCGCGCGCGACTGCCTGCTCCAGTCCGACGAAGTCGCCGTCGCGGTCGAGCGCGACGACGGTCAAGTGCTCGTCGAGCGTCATCACGCGCAAGGCATGCAGGTACAGGCGCGTATTGGCAATCTCTTCGGTGTATACCGTCGTGCGGTTAGGCGTATCGGCATCCTCGACCTGGGTGAGTCGACTGACGCGCAATTTGCCGTGGCGGAAAAAGCTCAGGCGCAGCCCCGAAGGATGCTTCGAGACGAGGAGCAAGTTCGCGGTATCCGGGGCGATCTTCTTGGCCAGCGGCTCGGCAGCCACAGGCAGGAGGTAGACCCCGGCCACAGGCAGTTCGTGGCCCCGGATTGGCGACAACCAGGCATCGAGCAGGTCCGGATTGAGCAGGGCGAAAAAGAGGTACTGGTCGTCGCGACGCTTGTCGGCATCGCGTCCCTGCAGCAGCGCCCCGCAGTAGGGCGTATTTCGATAGAGCTGGCGCAGGCGACGATCGAGCAATTCGGTGCGATCGCGCCCGCTGGCGTGGGGCAGCATTTCGAACCGATAGTCTTCTTCCACCACGTCGAGCAGCAGATGCGCAGGCATGCGTCGCAGCCCGGCGAGGAATCGGTCGAAGGACGCGAGGCCTTCCTCGTCGTTGCGGAACACCTCGCAAGGACCGAGCTTTCCGTTGCGGGAAATGCCGGCGGTCGCCTGATCGGCGGATACCGAGATCAGCAGCTTGTCGGCCATGCCGTGTTCGGCCTCCGTCGTTGGATCGAATGGGCGCTGAGCGTGATCATATATTCAGTTTGCCGAGGATATCGTACACCGGCGCAAGGACGGCCCAAAGGATGAAGGCGAGCACGGCCCCGAGCGCCATCGTGAGTGCCGGTTCGATGAGCTTCATCGCCTTGTCGACCGATTCGCGAACATCGCGGCCGTAGAAGTAGTTTACGTTCATGAGCGCCGTATCGAGCGCGCCCGTGGCTTCCCCCAGTCGCAGCATCCGCACCACCAGCGAAGGGAAGATGCCGATGTTCTGGAACGCTTCGGCGACGCTGTCCCCGGCGGTGATCTGTTGCGACGCGCGGCGCAGGCCGTCGGCGATCACGCGGTTGCCGACGATTTCCTCGCTGTTGCGCAGCGCATCGAGCACCGTGATGCCCGAGCGGTACATCATCGCAAAGAAGTTCGCGAAGCGTGCCAGGATGATCTTCTGCAGGATCGGGCCGGTGAGCGGCATGCGCAGCTTCGCGTAGTCCCAGAGGTAGCGTGCCTTCTCGCTGCGGCGGATCCAGATGGCCAGCGGTACGGCAATTGCGAAGGGCAGGCCCAACAACACCGGCCACCAGATCCGAAGCTGATCCGAGAGGAAGGTCAGCATGCGCGTCTGCACCGGGATCTCGACCCGCATCGTCTTGATGAGTTGGGTGATCTGCGGCACGAGCCAGATCAGGAGGAACAGCACCACCGAGGTGACGACGAGGAGCACGAGCGACGGATAAATCATCAGCCGCTTGGTCATGGAGGCGAGTTCGTCCTGCCAGCGCAGCGATGCGGCGAGACTTTCGAACACTTCGGGCAGCGTCCCGGCGAGTTCTCCTGCGCGGACCAGGCTGACAAACACGGGGCTGAACACGCCCGGATGTGCGGACAGGCACTGCGAGAGCACCTTGCCGCCTTCCATGTCTTCGATTACGGTCGTGAGAATTTCGCGGAAGCGCGGATTGTCCATCCCGTCGCGCAGATCGCGCAGACCGTCGATCAGCGGGATGCCGGCCCGGGAGATCTGTTCGAGATCGATGCAAAGCGTGATGAGGTCTTGACGCGATACGCGACCGCGCACGTTGCGCGCCCCGGCCTTCGACTGGACGCGGTACGTGATGAGGTCGAGCCCCATCCGGCGCAGGCGCAGTTCGAGATCGACTTCGTTGGCGGCATCGAGGTTGCCGCGTGCGGGGCGGCCTTGTTTGTCGATCGCCTTGTAGGTGAATGCGGCCATGGGCGGGGCTGGGTGCTCAGGTGTAGCGGCCGGTCAGGTCGACCGCGCGCGAGACTTCGCTGATGGTCGTACTGCCATCGAGCACGCGGGCGATGCCCTGGTCCGCCAGCGGGCGAAAACCCTTGCTGAGCGCCATCGTTCGCAGTTCGCGGGTGGTCGTGCGCCGCGCGACGAGTTCGTCGAGATCGCTGTCCATGACTAGGATTTCCATGATCGCCATGCGTCCCTTGAAGCCCTTGTTTCCGCACTGCTTGCAGCCGACGGGGCGGTATAGATCGATGGCGGCGGGTGCGCGGCTGCCGAGCAGTTTGCGCTCTTCGGGCGATGGCGCGTAGGCTTCCTTGCAGGAAGGGCAGAGCACGCGCACCAGACGCTGCGCGATCACGCCGATGATGTTGCCGGACATGATGTCGGGCGCAATGCCGATATCGAGCAGCCGGGGAAAAGCGCCCAGCGCCGAATTCGTGTGCAGCGTGGTGAATACCTGATGGCCGGTCATGGCAGCGCGAAAGGCCATCTCGGCCGTTTCGTGGTCGCGCACTTCGCCGACCAGAATGATGTCGGGATCCTGCCGCATGATCGAGCGGATGCCGTTGGCGAAATCCATCTTGATGGCTTCGTTGACCGACGTCTGCCGCATCAGGTTGAGCGGATACTCGACCGGATCCTCGAGGGTCATGATGTTGACCGTCTCGTCGTTGATCTCGGCCAGCAGGGAGTAGAGCGTCGTCGTCTTGCCGCTGCCGGTGGGGCCGGTGACGATCAGGATGCCTTCGGGACGCGCCAGCATGAGCCGCAGGCTTGGCATCTGCTCGGCGGAGATGTTCATCCGGTCGAGGCTGATGATGGATTTCTCGCGGTCGAGCACGCGCAGGACGATGTTTTCGCCGTGGATGGTCGGCTGCGTCGAGACGCGGAAATCGATCGGACGACCGTTCAGCGTGAGCGATATGCGGCCATCCTGCGGTGCGCGGGTCTCGGCGATGTTCATCTCGCTCATGACTTTGATGCGCACGGCGATGCCCGGCCAGTACGTCTTGTGCAGGCTGCGCACCTGCTCCAACACGCCGTCGATCCGGAACCTGATGCGCAGGAAGGCGTATTCCGGTTCCAGGTGGATGTCGGAGGCGCCG
>JBIKKL010000614.1:0-3280 GCA_044360365.1 Burkholderiales bacterium
TTCACCCGGGGGCAGCCCGACTGGGGGACGCATCTTGCGGACGATCTGGAGCGTATCGTTGCATTGCACGATGCGTCGAATATCGCGGCCGTCATCGTCGAGCCGGTCCAGGGGTCTACCGGCGTCGTCGTCCCGCCCAAGGGCTATCTGGAGAAGCTGCGCGCGATCTGCGACAAGCACGGCATCCTGCTGATCTTCGACGAGGTCATTACCGGGTTCGGACGCTTGGGCAAGGCGTTCGCTGCAGAGTACTTCAACGTCATGCCCGATCTCGTTACGTTCGCGAAGGGGGTGACGAGTGCGACCGTCCCGATGGGCGGGGTCATCGCGCGCAAACACGTGTACGACGCGTTCATGCAAGGTCCGGACGGCATCGAGCTCTTCCACGGCTACACGTATTCCGGCCATCCGCTGGCGACGGCTGCGGGCGAGGCGACGCTCGCCCTCTATCATGAGGAACAACTGTTCGCCCACGCCGCGAATCTCGCCGGATACTTCGAGGATGCAGCGCATTCGCTGCGCGGACTGCCGAACGTGATCGACATTCGAAACATCGGCCTCATGGCGGCGATCGAACTTGCCCCGCGAGCGGACAAACCCGGTGCACGCGGATATGAAGCCCTCGTGCGCTGCTTCGAGGCCGGTTTGCTGACTCGTACTACGGGCGACACGCTCGCTTGCTCGCCGCCCCTCATCGTCAGCAAGGCGCAGATCGACGAGATCTTCGGCACGATTGGAAAGGTCCTGCGAACGATCGCATAAATGCTCGGTCGATGTTCCGGAATGCATCGTGCGCGTTGACCCGAAGAGGGGCTGGCCATTAGAATAAGTGGCTCCTGACGCGCAACCAGCGGGCTGCGCCGAGATCCCCGATAGCTCAGTCGGTAGAGCGACGGACTGTTAATCCGCAGGTCCCTGGTTCGAGCCCAGGTCGGGGAGCCAAAGCAACTTAGTGCAACGGCCGTTACAGGCCGTAATTTGAGGAAGCGTCTACGAGATGAGCGCCAAGACCGGTCGGTTGTGCCCCTGTGGTTCCGGACTTCCTGGACGACGTCAATGGTCGCAAGGATGTCCTGACAAGATTGCCTGCCCTGCCTGTTTCGTGCGTACTCGAGAACGCACCCCAACCGCACCCATCAGCGGTAAGCGCGACCAGCGCAACGCCATCGCGAGGCGCAAGCTCGAAGAGTTGAGAGAACAGCGCGCCCTCACCGACTTCTAACACCGACGTCGCAAACACGCGCGTTGAATCTGATCCAAACATCGGATTCCGCAAACGCGTTCGGGCTCTGCGCCGGAACAAAACTGTTCCGGCCTGGAGCCTTTTTCTTTTCGGAGCTGAACCAGGCCGTTCAGTCCTGTACCCCTTGATGTGCGGGCGCAAGCGCCTCTGAATCGATCTGTGGCCGAGGTATCGGAGATCGGTCTCGCGTCGAGGCATTCTCGATGCCGAGGCAAAGCTACGCGGCAGCCGACACGGTGGCCGCCGGAGGATGTCATCTGAGTGCCACGCCTCGTCCATCCCTGCTGACGCGTCCGTTCATGCTTTTGTCCGCGGCCGTGTTCCTTGGCTACGCCAATCAGTGGATGGTGACTCCCGTCATTTCGCTCTACGTCCATTCGCAAGGCGGTTCGGCGTTTGTCGCCGGCTTGGCACTGCTCGCATTCGCGGTGCCGAGCGTCACCGTGCGCCCGTATATCGGCAGACTCACAGACCACTGGAACGCGGCCGGCGTACTGGCCCTTGGTTTGATTGCCATGGCGCTCGGAAGCGCGATACTCCTGCTGCCTGCCTTTTACATGTTGTTTGCGGGAAGCATCGTGCGAGGCTTGGGATGGGCGGGAGTCAACACGGGCGGTTATGCACGTCTGGCCGCCGATGCGCCGCCCGAACGACGCGGCGAGGCGGCCGGCTATTACACCGCAGCCACCTCGGCGGCCTCCATGCTCTTCCCGGCGCTCGGGCTGTGGCTCCTACAAAGGGATGCGGGTTTTCCGCTCGTGTTCTTCGTCTCGATCGTACTGGCGCTCGCAGGACTGCCGATCGCGCTGCTGCTCGCCCGCGATGGACGCGCGCCGGCGGTTGCTCGATCCAAGGACGGCAATTCGGGGCCGGTGCTCGAGCGCGGCGTTTTGATCGCCACAGCATTGAATCTGTCTTCGACCTTGGCGATGCCCGCGGTCATGGCATTCCTGCCGCTGTTCGCGAAGTCGCTTGGCATTGCGAATGTCGGTGCGTTCTATTTCGTTGCCGGCGTCGTCAACATTCTGCTCCGCCCCGCGCTCGGACGTTGGTCCGACGGCATGGGGCGGGCCCCTGGAATTGCCCTCGGGCTCGGTGCCCAGTTCGTCGGGATATTGCTGATCGCAACGGCAGATGGGCTCGTTGCGATCCTGATCGGCGGACTCTTCGTCGCCCTGGGAATGTCGTTGACAACCTCGATTACCACCGCGCTCGCGATGGATCTCGCCAAGCCCGAAGCAAGAGGGCGAGCGATGGCGACCTACAGCATGTCGTACCAGATCGGCGCCGGATTGGGCGCGCTCGTCTCCGGGGCCCTGGCCGATTTGGTCGGACTGCGCGGCATGTACGTCGGATCGCTCGTGATCACGGCAAGCGGCCTGGCGCTGCTCGCGGCTACGCGTCATCGCTTGCCCGGATCGGCGAAATCCCAGGCGTGAACCCGCTGCAGCAGGAGGTCAATCAACGCATGTCGTCTAGGCCCGATCGCAGGCGGCTGACGCCCTCTGCCAGACGATCCACGTCCGCGGCGAAGCACCAGCGAATGAAGCCCTCGCCTTCGGGGCCGAATGCGGCTCCGGGTGCCAGGCCCAGACCCGCATCAGTGACCAGACGTTTGCAGAACGCGAGACTGTCGCGCATGCCTTCGATACGAAAGAACGCGTACATCGCTCCAGGCGGTAGCGCGGCCTGTACCCCATCGATGGCACGCAACTCTCCGATCAGGAAATCGCGCGCCATCTGAAACCGCTGCAACGTGCGCTCGATCACAGGTTCCCCGCTCGTGATGGCCGCGAGCCCGGCGCGCTGGATGAAACCCTGCGCACACGACGTGTTGAACTCGATCAGCTTCGCAATTTCCGGCACCAGCGGGGCCGGAGCGACGAGCCACCCGAGGCGCCAGCCGGTCATCAGCCAGGACTTGGAGAATGTATTTGCGCCGATCACGCGTTCGTTGCGATCGGCGAGATCGAGGAACGACGGCGCGCACGCTGTGCGGTAACCGGCTTTCGCCTTCCCTGGTTCGAAGTAGATGCG
>JBIKKL010000713.1:0-2834 GCA_044360365.1 Burkholderiales bacterium
GTGATCGAGGATCGCCGACTGATCTTCCCGGTTGATCGTCCAGCCGGTCGGGTTGTTGGGCGAGTTGAGATACAACGCCCGCGTCCCGGGGGTAAGTGCCGATAGCAGTTCGTCGACGTCGAGGCGCCACTGCCACTGGTCGTGATTGTGCATTTCGAATCGCAACGCGACGCGAGCAATCTCGGCGCCCATCAGGCGTGGCGCCGAGGTGATGTTGGGCCACAAGGGGGTGACGGCGACCACGCGATCGCCCGGACCGACCAAGGCCTGCGAAATCAGCATCAGCGCGGACATGCCCGAGTTGGTCACGATGATGTCGTCCGGGGCTACCGGACGATGCAGGCCGCCGACATAGCGGGCGAGCGCCTCGCGAAGATCAGGGATGCCGTAGTTGTGGGTGTAAAACGTGTCGCCTGCTTCCATCGCCGCGTGAGCGGCTTCCCGGATGAACTTCGGCGTGACTTCGTCGGGCTCGCCGAACCAGAACGGCAGGACGTCGCGCTTTCCGAGGCCTGCGTTGGCGACTTCGCGGATCAGCGACGAGGCGATGGCTCGAACGTTGGTGTGGGCTTCGATGGGAAATTGGGTCATGAGGCATCGCGTCGCAATGACGACGAAGTTGGAACGATTGGGGAGAACTTCCGCGGACATCGTTAGCGTAACACGAACGAAACCATAGTCCGATCGGACTATGTGCGCTGTTTAAATTCCGCAATCTCACGTACCTCGACGCACACGGACCGATCGGAAGGAATCCCCCGCATGTTTGCGAAGCTGATGCCGCAGGAGCCCCGCTTCTTCGATCTGTTTACCGCGCTCGCCGGTGAGGCGGTCAAGATCAGCAAGGAGGTGGAGGCGGTGTTCACCGACTTCGACGACTTGCAGCGCCGCATCTTCAATATCGAAACCATCGAGAAGCGCGGCGATCGCATCACGCACGACACCATCGATATGCTGCACAAGACGTTCATCACGCCGATCGATCGCGACAGCATCCATCGATTGATCACGCGTATGGACGACATCCTCGATCTGTCGGAGGACGTCGCCCAATCGATTTTGCTCTACGACGTTCGAACGTCGACCGCCGAAGCCTGCAAACTCGCAAGCTTGTGTGTCCAGTGCTGCGAACACGTGGAGAAGGCCATATCGCTGCTGAAGAATCTCGGCCACGCCGACACGATACTCGAGATCTGCGCCGAGATCGACAAGCTCGAATCCGAGGCGGATCACGTGATGCGCTCGGCAATCGCCCGTCTTTTCCGCGAAGAGAACGACGTGAAGAATCTGATCAAGCTGCGGTCGATCTACGAGCTGCTCGAAGCGGTGACGGACGCGTGCGAGGACGTCGCCAATCTGATCGAAGGCATCGTGGTGGAGAACGCGTGAACCGCGCCGTGATCGACTTCGTCGTGCGAACGTTCCGCTCCGACAGCAAGGCAGTTCGATGACATTCGAGATCTTCGTGTTTCTCGTCGTGGTCGCCCTCGCCTTCGGCTTCATGAACGGCTTCCAAGACGCCGCAAACTCGATCGTGACGATCGTTTCGACCAACGCCATGAGTCCCAAGCGGGCCATCGTCTGGGCCGCGTTCTTCAATTTCATCGCCTTTCTGTTCTTTGGCCTGCATGTCGCCGCAACGATCGGCAAAGACATCGTCGACGCGTCGGTCATCGATCACCACGTCGTCTTCGGGGCGCTCGTCGGTGCAATTTCCTGGAACGTGATCACCTGGTACTTCGGGATTCCATCGAGTTCTTCGCATGCACTGGTCGGTGGCATCACCGGGGCTGCCGTCGCCAAGGCAGGCGTGGATTCGCTGGTCGGTACCGGCTTTATCAAGACCTCGGCTGCGATCGTCGCTTCGCCGCTTGCCGGGTTTCTGCTCGCGGGCGCGCTGATGGTGGCCATTCCGTGGATCGTGAGGCGTTCTACGCCGCAGCGGGTCGATCGCTGGTTCAGGCGATTGCAGTTCATTTCCGCCGCGGCATACAGCCTGGGTCATGGCAGCAACGATGCCCAGAAAACGATGGGCATCATCTGGATGCTGATGCTGGCAGCGTCGATGGCAGGCCCGGACGATCCGCTGCCGCTGTGGGTCGTGCTGTCGTGTCAGGCCGCGATGGCGCTGGGGACGCTGTTCGGCGGTTGGCGCATCGTCAGGACAATGGGACAGCGCATCACGAAACTGCGTCCCCTGGGTGGATTCTGTGCTTCGGCGAGCGGTGCCTGCGCCCTCTTCGCTGCCACGGCTCTCGGGATTCCGGTATCGACCACGCACACGATTACCGGGTCGATCATCGGCGTCGGCTCGACACGTGGCGTCAGAGCCGTGCGCTGGGGAGTGGCCGGAACAATCGTTTGGGCATGGATACTGACGATTCCCTGTTCAGCCCTGATCGCAGCGGCAGCGTGGTACCTCAGTCAGGGCCTGCTCTGATCGCTTCGTCTTTCGTACGCGTGAATGCGATCGCGCTCACCCGGTGCAGCGCGTTGCCGCACCGGGCTGCGTTCAAAGCTAGCTGTGCAGCTTGAGTTTGGCGTCCCGGGCCAGTCTGCGCCACTTATCGATTTCCGTCTTGATGTGGGCATTGAATTGCTCCGGCGTCGAACCGACCGGGGTCGAGCCATCGCTCGCCATCCGCTTGACCACATCCGGCTGCTTGAGTACCTCCGCAATTCCGCCGTAGAGCTTCTGCACGATCGGCTTGGGCACCTTGGACGACGTGATGATCCCGTACCACTGATCGACTTCGTAGCCCGGCACGCCGGCTTCGGCGACGGTGGGGATGGTTGGCACGGCAGACGAACGTTTGCCTGCGGTGATCGCCAGA
>JBIKKL010000302.1:0-6123 GCA_044360365.1 Burkholderiales bacterium
ACGGTACCGGGCCGCAGCAAGGTGTGCTCGACGACGAATGACTTCAACGACCGCATCATCTTCCGCCCGGACGGCCGCGTCGTACGCACGGTCGCAGCGGCCGCGAACGACGGCCTCAAGGTCAGCGACGACAACGCAGACGGCGCTACCGACAACGATCGCATTCGCCTCATATTCATCGGCATATCCGGCCGCGCGCGCATGGAAGTGCAAGACAACGATCCGGCCAATCCCACGAGAGGCACCGCATGCCCGTGACGACTTCGAATTCAGGGTGCCGCCGACAGCCCGGCTTCACGATGATCGAGGTGCTCGTTACCATGGTCATCCTGATGATCGGTCTGCTCGGCATCGCCGGGCTCATGGCGCAAGGCCAGCGCAGTTCATTCGAAGCGTACCAGCGCCAGCAGGCACTCGCGCTTGCCGGCGACATGGCCGAGCGCGTCAAGGCAAATCGGCCTGGCGTCGACACCGACAGCGTCACGACCACATACGCCGGGGCACTGGCGGTCGCCACACCAGCCGGAGCGGGTACGCGCTACTCGACGCTCACAACCGGATCGATCACCAACTGCCTCACGACGAGTTGCACCACGACCGACGCCGTACTCTACGACGCTGCGGTGTGGGATGGCCTGCTGTCAGGTGGCGCCGCGGAAACCGATCGCACTTCCGGCGCAGCCCTCGGCCCGCTTCTCACGCCGCGCGGTTGCGTCGAACAGATCGCGACCTCCGCCTGCCCGGCGTGCGGCGGTCCGGCGGCCAGCCGTCAAGTCACCTACCGCATCAGCGTCGCCTGGCAAGGGAATTTCTCCACGATCGCGCCCGCCGCATCGCAATGTGGTGTCGATCAATACCGAGATCCGCGAACGGGCAACGTCGACAACACCTATCGACGCCTCGTCAGCGTCGACGTCTACACGGTGATCCCATGCATATGTCCGTGATGCTCGAATCAAGGGTGGTGAGCCGAATGCGCCAGACCGGCTTGACGCTGGTCGAGTTGATGGTGGCACTCACCATCGGACTATTCCTCACGCTCGGCCTCATGCTGATGATGAGCGACACATCCCGCACCTTCAAGATTCAGGACGATTACGCTCGAATGCAGGAAAACGCGGTGTCGAGCCTGCGCTACATGAGCGAATCCCTTCGTCATACAGGTTTCTACGGCATGATGGCCGAGACCGGCACGCTGACTCAATACGGAACCATCGGCGCAATCACGAACGACTGCGGAAACACCTTTACCACGACGGTGCCGCTCTTCGGCTACGCTGCACTGACGACCGCGAACGTCAATGCCACGGTCCCTTGCATCAAGGCGGTGAACTTCCAGGCGGGGCCTGTCCTGATCGCACGCCTGACCAGCGGCCTTCCGGTGGCCGATCCGAACGCTGACGGCAATTTTGCCGATGGCATCGTCCTGCAGCCCGGGTATGCAACCACGCTCTACCTCCAGTCGAACGTGCGCGACGGGCTGGTACTCAAAGGTTCCGATTTCAGCGGATTCGCCGCCTCGGCAAGCATCAAGAAGTTCTCGGACGGCAGGCAGTTCCCGGTTTTTCCGTATCAGCTGCATGCCTACTACATTCGTCCGTGCAGCCGCCCGACCGGCGGCGTCGCAAGCGACGAATGCGCTGCGGGCGACGACAACGAACGCCCTGTGCCGACTCTCGTGCGGCAGGAACTTCAGGGAACGACGATGGTGGAGCGTCCGCTGGCCGAAGGCGTCGAGCGCATGAGCCTGCTGTACGGGCTCGACATGCAGCCGGCGCCGGACGGCGACGGTGTCGCAGACCGCTTCGTCGCCGATCCGCTCTCGGTCGCAGCCGACGGTTGGGCGAGAGTGGTCGCCGTGCGCGTCACGCTGCTGGTGCGCTCCCCCACACCGATCGCGGGCTACGACGACAGCAGCAAGAACTACGATCTGAACGGCGACGGCACGGCGGATTTCACCTGCACCGTGGGCACCATCGAATGCGCCTACAAACGGGCGATCTTCAGCCAGGTGATCCAGGTCCGTAATCTCGCTTTCCGCAGGGGCGCTTAACATGCTCAAGCTTGCTCATACGAAGGCACATCAACGAGGGGCCGTGCTAATCGTCGGTCTCGTGATGCTTGCGGTCATGACGCTGTTGGTCGTATCGATGATCAAGACCTCCGTCGTGGAATTGAAGATCGGCGGCGCAAGTCAGATCGCCCAGCAGAACCTTTCGAACGCCGAACGGCTCATCAGCACCTTCATCGACGTCAACAACGGCCGGTTCGCCGTCGACTACCTGGCGCTCGCCACGGGTGCCGGCGGGCCCGTTGCACCGGCATCGGGTACGGCCACCTGGAACGCCACATCGGGCCTGTACAGCGTGGCGGCTGTCAGCCTGCATGGCGGCAATGCGGCACTTCAGGTGCGTCAGCTTCAATGCACCGACCTGCGGGTCGTCGGCACGCAGGTCGGCGGCGTCGTCCAGTACGTGTTCTTCGACGTGCGCTCGACTGCCACCGGCGATCTCGGCGGCTCGACGACCGTCCATCAAGGTATTCGCTCTACGGTACCCGCAGGCTCCTGCTGACACCGGCTCTGCATCTCTTCGCGAGGTTCCAGATGTTCAAGAATCGAATTGTCCGTAAGGCAACGGCCTGGGTGCTGATCACGGCCCTCGTCAATCCGGCTGTGATGGTGCCCAGCGCTTATGGCAGGGACACGGACATCTTCATGGGCCTGGCGTCCTCCGTCGCGACAGCGGAACCGAACATTCTCGTGCTGCTCGACACCTCGGACTCGATGAACACCTACGAAGGATGGCGCGAGTACGAAGGCGGGTACGACTCGCACATCGAATACCTCTGGAACGATACGAGCTATATCAACACCATAACCACGGTGGCACCGAATGCGGATTTCAGCAACGTAGGCTCGTCGCCCAACGGATATTTCGTCAGCTACAGCGGAACCTGTCCGAACACGCTTGCTGGGAACCCGGCGTGCCCACGAGATTCTGGCTACTTCGCCGGAGCGAACGATACGATCCGCGCCGCAATGAAGACGGCCGCGCTGGCCTATGCAAACGCCACGGAGTCAGGCGACCCGGGGGCACGAACCACCTATCGAAACTACAACAATGCCGCCTGGATCTACTGGCTGCCCACCGGCACCGCCGAGACCGACAGCAGGCTCGGATCGCAGTCGTTCAACCGCTTCGCCGGTGGCATCAGAACGTCCAACTTCAGCAGCACCAACGGTACGGTCGATCCCGTCGTACGCGGCGGCTTCAACTACGGCAACAACAACAACTGGACCGAAGGAACCTCCCTCTACACAGCCAACAGTACTCGCAACCGCTGTACCGCCTCGCTCGATCCGCTGATGCCCTCGACGGTCTATGCGCCAACGCAACACCCTCGCAATACGGGCAAGTGGAGCAACCAGCAATGGATGCGCTGGGAGCGCTGGCTCAATCTGGAGAATTCTCGCGCAGCGGTCTATCCAGGCAATCACAACACGATCAATCTCGGCGGAACCACATACCGCATTGGTTACAGCGGCTCGGCGAGCGACGGTTACAATGCCACGGTGACGCCGTTCCCTGGTCCGACCGACCCTCGCGTCGATGGCCCAGCCAGCAACCCCCACGGCGTTTCGGTCACACCCTCGACCATCACCCGGTTCCGGGACAACACCGGCACCCAGGGCTCGCAAGGTCAGCCCATTCGGGTTCAACTCGACATCGGCGCCAGCGGCTTTTCCGACAATGCCGCCGACTCGCATGCCGGCTGGACCGACCTCAAGGCCGACCTGGGGGGCTACAACTTCCAGGGGATAGTCAACAGCCTATCCCAGACGATCCTGCAGAACCTGCGCAGCATCTACGGCTACAGCCCGCTCACAGTCACGGGCGCAAGCGCTACCGAGAACGAACGCTTCAGCGCCTGGCTCGGCAATCGCGACAACGGTGCCGTTGCGTTCGGCCTGGTGACCGGAACGCCGGCCTACTACAACACTCGCCCGGGCGACATCACCGTCACGAGCGGCACGACCACGACGACCTGCACCCGCACTTGCGGCACGCTTGCGGCGGGGGTCACGGGCCCGACCAACGACGGAGTCGATGGCGGCAACACCACCCGGCACTATTACGTGGCAAACGGCAGCGGGCAGTACTGCAATCCCAACGGCACGCTGTCGGCCAATTGTGCGGGAGCAGGAGGCACCGTAGCCGATCCAGCCCTATGCGGGACATCCGGCGTCACGAACTACACGAACACCAACTATACGGGCTGTGCCTGGTCCGGGCGTCTGTCGAAATACGTCGAGGGCGTCGGCACCGTGTTCTACGGCGGCACCTGTTCGGGTGGCTGCCGAGGCGCCGGTTTCGTGCTGGGCGGCGCCGATTGCGCGTCTGGCGCGAGCAGCACCTCCTACTGCAATCAGCCCACCGCTGGAAACTCCGGCAGCAACTGGCTCGGCTCGTACACCATCGACGGCACCACGTACACCAACGTCACGAAGAACGTGACCGGCACCTGTTCCGACTTGAGCGATACCACTCAGAACTGCTCGACCCGCAAAGGCGGGCTCGCATGTGTCTATGCGTCGAACAACATATCCAGCTTTTGTCCGAACCGTACCTCCAGCGTGACGACCGGCGGTTCCACACTGAACTACGCGCGCTACAACCGCGCGGGCAACGACGACTACCTGGTGCACGACTGCAAGGCCGACGAACCGGCAAACAACGGCGGCGCCAACGCGTTCATGACGTCGCTGAAACGCAGTTTCGATCAGAACTACAACACGACGATCAGCAATTCGGGTACGTCGGCTGCCTACACCACGACTGCAGCAAACGCCGCAAGCCCGCCGGCCATCGATCTCTATTCGGTCAACTACCTGAACTGGAAGTACGGTCCGAAAGGCCCCAACGGCCACCCGATCGGTCGCAAGACGCGGCTGCAGATCGCGAAAGACGCCCTGGTCTCTCTGGTCTATGCAACCGATGGCGTACGGTTCGGTCTCGAGACCTTCAACGCGCTGCCGAACGATACGTCGCTGCGTTCCACGCAAGGCAGTCAGGGCGGAAAGATCGTCTTCCCGGTCAAGCGCATGGGCAGCAACGCAGCCGATACGGACTACGCCAATCGCGCTGCACTCAATACCGTCATCAACAGTCAATTGGCCAAGGCTGCGACACCCCTGACCGAATCGCTTTACGAAGCGTATCTGTACTTCAGCGGACGCGCGCCCAAATTCGGAACTTCGACAGCGATCACGACCAATTTCGGCGCCGCCGCGCTCCCTGCGGTCGGCGGCGGCAACGTCACCGACGGCGCAGACAGCACCGCAGTCAGTTCCGGAAACTACGTATCCCCGATCATGCAGAACCCGTCCGGTTCGACGCCTTCGTCCTGCCAGAAGAACTTCGTCATCCTGATCACCGACGGCGGATCGGAACGTGATATCGACGCCAACAGCGATGTCGCCGCACGCCAATATACCTCCCTGTCCGGAACGATCTCGCCCGACACGCGTATCGACACCACCCAAACGGATACGACGACAGGCCACTTCGAAACAGGCACTCCCTCACTGCCTTACGGCCCACCCAGCATCGGCGACACGACGCAACCCGACGGCGGTTACGTCTGGCTCGACGAACTCGCGTACTTCATGTCGAAGGCCGACATGAGCCCCGGCGCCGCGCACCTCTCGACCGATACCGGCCCTGATCAGCTGTTGGGTACGCAATCCGTGGTGACGTATACGATCGGCTTTGCCGGCGCGAATGCACCGGTACTCGAGAATGCAGCCACACGGGCCGGCGGCGCCTACTACGTCGCGGAGGACAGCGCACAGCTCTCTGCGGCGCTCGTCGACGCGCTCATCCAGATCAAGGCCTATACGCCCACCGTCGCTGCGCCGACCGTGCCGCTGTCCGCGTTGAATCGAGCCCAGAACGCGCTCGACGTCTACCTCGCTTTCTTTGCACCAGCCCCGAGCCAATCGTGGAAGGGCACGGTGAAGCGCTTCCGGCTGGGCACCACCGCAGCCGAGTGCGGTCCCGACAAGGTCTTGTGCCTCACCGGGCAAACCACCCTGACCAGCGGCTATAAGGACATCGAAAA
>JBIKKL010000303.1:0-6122 GCA_044360365.1 Burkholderiales bacterium
CGTACCGCGGAATCGTGGAAGGCGATACGATCCGTCCCGATGCCAGTGCTTCCTGGAGCGCCAAGCGGCTGGCCGCGCGATAGTTCAAGCATACCCACCCACGAGGAGGAGGTCGAACATGGCTGCAAAGATCCGCCTGGGCATCATCGGTGCCAACGTCAAGTCGCATTGGGCCTCGCGCTCGCACTTTCCCGCGTTGCTGGTGAGCGAGGATTTCGAGATTACGGCCGTCTGCACGACGAAACCGGAATCGGCCGAAGCCGCCCGCAAGCACTATGGGGCGAAGCTCGCGTTCCATGATTACCGCGAGATGGTGAAGTCGCCGGACATCGATGCGGTATCTGTGGTCGTTCGCGTGCCGTTGCATTACGAGCCCACGAAGGCGGCGCTGCTCGCGGGCAAGCACGTCTATACCGAATGGCCGCTCGGCAAGACCACCGCGGAGGGCGAGGAACTGGCAGCGCTGGCCCGCGCGAAGGGCGTGAAGACCGCCGTGGGGCTGCAGGCGCGAGTGAATCCGCCCCTCGTGTACATGAAGGAACTTATCGATAGCGGTTACGTCGGCGAGATCGTCGCGTGCAACGTGAGTCTGATACGCGACGGCGTCCTTGCGCGCAACTCGAGCCGCACGTGGCAGCACGATGCGAGTCTCGGCGCCAATACGCTGACCATCGCCAACGGTCACACGATCGATGCGTTGCGCTATGTCGCCGGCAGTTTCAATCGTCTCTCCGCGGTGGTGACGACGCAGGTGAAGCAGTGGTACGAGACGGACACCAAGCGCATGATCGACGTCACCTCGCCGGACAACATCCTCGTGAGCGGTCGGATGGCGAGTGGGGCCGTTGCTTCGGTGCACGTGGCCGCCGTGCCCTGGGCGTCGAGCGGCTTTCGGATGGAGATCTACGGCAACAAGGGAACGCTGGTCGCGACCTCGGACGATTCGCCGCAACTCGGCGAGGAGCCGCAACTCTTCGGCGCTCAGGGGAGCAACAAGCTCGAACCGATGCCCGTGCCGGCGCGCTTCGTGCTCGTGCCCGCGTCGACGCCCAAAGGCGATCCGTACAACGTCGGCCAGATGTATTGCGAGTTCGCGCGCTCGATCCGCGAGGGCAGCGGCAAACAGGCCGATTTCGATACGGCCGTGGGGCTGCACAAGTTCGTCGACAGCATCAAGCGCGCGTCCGACGAGGGCCGCGAGGTTCCCGCTGAATAATCGAATATTCGGTGCCAGGCACGTGCCAGGCACCGCGTAAGAATCTGTTCTGTTGGGGAAAGAAGAGAAAAACTCGGTGCCTGGCACGTGCCTGGCACGTGCCTGGCACGGGGTTTTGGTTTGTTGGAAGGAAGATGACATGAGTCACGAGTTTCCGCTCGATGGCATCCGGGTTCTGGATGCCAGCCAGGGAATCGCCGGGCCGAGCGCCGGCATGATGCTCGCGCGTTACGGCGCGGACGTGATCAAGGTGGAGCCGAAGGACGGCGACTGGTCGCGCACCATCACCGCGGGCAAGGAAGGCATGACGGCGATGTCGCTCGCGAACAACGTCGGCAAGCGCAGCATCGCCCTGGATCTGAAGCATCCCGAGGGCTCGGCGCTGGTGCGCCAGCTCGCCGAACGGGCCGATGTGTTCATCGAGAACTTTCGCACCGGCGTCATGGAGCGCTTGGGCTTCGCGTACAAGCAGGTGGCCGAGTACAACCCCAAGGTGGTCTATGCATCCGTCACGGGGTTCGGCCAGCAGGGGCCGATGCAATCCCAGCCCGCGACCGATGCGATCCTGCAGGCCTTCACGGGCATGATGAGCATCAATCGCGGCAAGCAGGACAACATTCCGCATCGCCTCGAGTGCTGGCCCATCGACATCACGAGCGGGCTCTTCACGTTTCAGGCCATCGCGATGGCGCTGTATGCGCGTCGTGATACGGGGCGCGGGCGCTATATCGATGCGAGCCTGCTGGCGGGCGCCTCCGGGTTGCAGACGGTGCGCATGATCGAACATGTCATCACCGGTGGCGCACCGGCCGCAGGCGGTGCCTTTCCGGTCGCGACGTTCCAGACCTCGGATGGCTCGGTGAACGTCAGCGTGCTGAAAGATCACTTGTGGCCGCCGTTCTGCAGGATGATCGGTCATCCGCATCTGGCAGACGATCCGACGCTCAAGAGCGGCTATCAGCGCCGCGAGCGCGCCGAGGAGATCCTGCGCATTGCCGGCGAAGCCTTCGCGACGAACACCTCCGACCACTGGTGCGCACAGATGCGCGAACTCGGCATTCTCAACGAGAAGGTCAACGGCTACGACGAGCTCTTCAGGCACGAGCAGACGCAGACGATGAACATCTTTACGTGGTCCGAGCAGCCCAACGTGGGGCGTGTACCGCACCCCAATATCCCCGGGCCTCAGCCGTTCGTCCAGGACGAGCCGCGTTCCAGGGTGCCGCGCATCGGCGAACATACGCGCTCGGTCATGGCCGAACTAGGCTACGCAGCGTCGGATGTCGAGCGTATGTTCGCGCAGGCAATCGTGTTCGAGCCGAAGGCGGCGTGATCGGCCGCGTGTGCCCAGGATCGATCAGCGCGCTTCTTCGCGTGCGTCGAGATACTTGTAGTACGCCGTGTAAAGTCGAATGCCGATCGGGTAGAAGGCGTGCAGCGGGATGGTCTCGAACTTGCCGCGATTGATCGGTCCGGCATCGATCGATTCGCCCTGAAGCATGCCTGCCAGCGCCTTGCCCACCATGTGGGTCAACACGACGCCGCGTCCGCTGTACCCGATGCCGTAATAGATGCCCGGCTCCGCTTGCCCGAAGTGAGGGAAGTAGTCGAGCGAGAACCCGACCTTGCCGTTCCAGCGGTAATCGATCTTCGCCCCGCGCAGCGCCGGAAACACCCGGTGCATCGCCTCTTCGATGTGGCTGAAGGCCCAGGGTTCGTGGCTGCCCGAGAGGTGGCCGCGACTGCCGAAGACCATGCGCCGATCCGGACTGATTCGAAAGTAGAGATTGATCCGGCGCGTGTCGGTAACGATTTGTCCTTCGGGCAGGATGCCGGCGAGGGTGGCCTCGCCGAGCGGTGCGGTGGCGATGATGTTGCTCGGCACCGGCACGATTCGGCGGGCGAGATCGGTGGGTAGCGGAAAGAGTTCGGTGTACGCATTGGTCGCGACGACGATGCGCTTCGCGCGCACCTTCGCCCTGGGCGTATCGAGCACGAATCCGCTGCCTTCGCGTCGATATCCGGTGACCGGGCTCGACACGAATACCGGTACGTGCTTCGAAACGCCGGCAGCGAGGCCGCGTGCGTAGTTGAGCGGGTGGATGCCCCCCGAGCGACGTTCCAGATACGCCCCGACGTATTCTTTCGTGCCGATGAGTTTCTCCGTGGCCGAGCGATCGAGCAAGGCGGCACCTTCGTACCCCATCTCCCGTTCGAGCCAGCGTACGTCCGATTCGAGACTGGCGAACGGCTTAGGACCATGTGCAGCCGTCACGTGACCGCAGCGGCTGAATCCGCAGTCGATGCCGTACTCGGCAATGGTTGCTTCCAGCGAATCGATGCCGTCGTGGAGCAGGCGAAACATGCTCTGCGCGGTGTCTAGGCCGGCCTGCTGGGTGAGGCCCGCCCATCCGCTCTTGTAGCGCAGTACCGCCATGCCGCCATTGCGACCGCTGGCACCCCAGCCGGCGTCGTTCGCTTCGAGCACCACGCACGACGTCCCGCTGCGCTGAAGGTAATGCGCAACGGTCAATCCGGTGTATCCGCCGCCGACGATCGCAACATCGGTATCGATGTCCTGCGTCAGTGATTCGAGGTCAGGATGCGGATTGGCCGTCGCGGCCCAGAACGAGGGCGCGGCGGTATAGCGTTCGCTGGCGTGCATAAAGGGGAGTTTCGATGGCTGCGAAGTCGATGATTATGCAGTCTGCGGCGACGCGGTGGAATGGCGTATGGGCATTGCACAATGCATGGGGTGCGGTATCGTCGAATCAACGACGCGAGCGTCTCGGCGCAGCGCCTCGTTTCACATCGACAGCATCAACCAGAGCGCGGCGACCAGCAGCGTGGCGAGCGTCACCGGAATGCCGATTTGCGCGTGCATCTTCCAGTCGATGCGTATGCCCTGACGTGAGGCAGCATCGACGACGATGATGTTGGCGATGCTGCCGACGATGAGCAGATTGCCCGCGAGCGTCGTGACGAGTGCCAGCATCGGTCCGGCCAGTTCGTGAGTCGCCAGCGGCAGCAGCAACATGACCGCCGGCACGTTCGACACGATGTTCGAGAGCACGAAGCCGGCGCCGAAGAGCAGGGTTGGATGATCGAGCGCGATGCCGGCTTGCCGCAAATCGGCGACGGCCGCTGCAACGATGCCGGTATCCTCGAACGCGCGGTTGACGATGAACAGTCCGATGAAAAGCACCAGCAGTTCCCAGTCGACGAGCCCCAGCATCTTGCGGGAATGAAATTTCCTGCTCGTGAGCAGCACGGCGGCGCCCGCAAGGGCCGCGACCTCTCGAGGCAGATCGGTCGCCAGGAAAACGACCAGCAGTACGGCGGCGACCGAGAGACCCTTGAGCGTTTGCCAAAGATCGAGTGGCTCCTCGACATCGCGTCGTTCCGGCATGATGGCGCCGGTCGGCGCCGGCGCGTACCAGCGTCCGCGCGAACACCAGGCAATGATGGCCCATGTGAGCGCGAGCGACGGGATCACGACCGGCAGCGCCTGGACGACATAGCGGCCAAAGTCGAGCTGCAGCTTGGCGCCGATCAGCATGTTCTGCGGGTTGCCGATGAGGGTCGCGGCGGAGCCGACGTTGGCTGCGCACGCGAGAGCGATCAGGTACGGAATCGGGTTCAGGCGGCGCTTCATGCAGGCATCCGCAAGGACGGGCGCAGCAGCGAGACACACCACGTCGTTGCTGAAGATGGCGGACAACCCGGCAACGACGACGATCAGAGCCGCGAGCAGGACAGGGGGCGATACCGGCAGGCCGGCGATGCGCCGGGTCACCCATCCGTAGAATCCGCCGAGCCGCAACTGGGCCGAGATCACCATGAACGCAAAGAGCAGGAGCACCGTGGGCAGGTGCACCGCCGCGGCGGCGTGGGTCGTATCGAGGGCGCCGAGGCCGACGACAGCGATGGCGCCGAGGAGTGCGACCCCCGTGCGGTCGAGCTGCAGGAAGGGCAACCCGCCGAGTATCATCCCGAGATACACGAGGACGAAGATCGCGACGACGGCGGTGGTCATGTCGCGACGCTCTTTACTGTGCGATCCAAGGGTGGGGGCTCTGCGGACGCGGTATCATCGAGCGTTCGGGATTGTCGCCCCAGCGGGCCGATGATGTCGCACGCTGCCGCCGCGCTGCGGCGACGGGATCGGCAGAGGCTCGATGTCGGTACGGCGTACCGGCTGTTGCGAAGCGCTCGGACGGGACGTGGCACACATTTTTGGATATCGATCGCATGACGCACTTGCCCGAGCCGCGCCGTTACGGTGGCGGCAGTGTAACCGAGGATCTGGTCGTGCTGAGCACGAAGGCGGCATCGGCTGCGGAGCTCGAACGGCCGACGCTGTTGGCGGAACTGGGGCGCGAGCTCGCAGGCGCCTTGGCGAAGGACGACGAAGGACGCGTCCTTGCCGCGCTCGACGCGCTTCCCGATGCATCGACCTACCGTCTCTTCTGGTCGGCGCTCGCCCGTACCGTGGATACGCCAGCCATGGGCGAGGTCGGCGTTGTCACCCGTTCGTTTGCGTTGCCGATCGTGTTCGTGGCTGCGAGCGCTCGGTCCGCACGAGTTCCGGGCGCACTGAGCGATATCGGCGCCGTGCAGGCGTTGTTCGAGCGCAGCAGCGCGCTTGGGCCCACACGCAACTTCGGTCTCTCCAATGCCTTGTGCACGCTCGAAGCGATCGAAGAGGTGTCGCCCAGGTCTCTTTATCAGAGCGTACGCGGACAGGCGAGCAGTGAGATCGGCAATGCGCTGCCGCCAGTCGATATGGAGATTCAGGCGGGCAAGGAGCAAACACACCTGCGCTTCCTGGTGGGCGGTGGTGTGAGCCCGGCCGATGCGCCCGGATTTGCCGAAACAGCGGCGAATATCGGTACCTGGGCACGGG
>JBIKKL010000304.1:0-6073 GCA_044360365.1 Burkholderiales bacterium
CGGACATTCTCCGTATCCTCGGCCGCGGAGTGAACGGCGAAGCCGCCGGTGCGAAACACCGAAGCAGCCCACGCATGACCCTCGCGCAGCATCACCGCCCAACGCTTGATGTCATCGTCGGCACGCGAGCGCTTCGGCTCGCCCAGTGGGGGGCCGCCATGGGCATGGACCACGAGCACGCCGCTCCAGTGCTTCGGTACCGCGATCAGATAGTGCGCGCCAAGCGCATCCTGACCTCGCAGACAACGTATCCCTTCAGGCAATCCGGCGGGTGGTTCGCACTCCATCGGCGCAGCTGTCGTACTCGTTGCTTCCGCCATGCGTTCATCCTCGCGTATGGACCCGTGCACGGCTTTGGACCTATGCGCCTGGGCCGCGGCCCGACGGTCGGTAGTCGTCTTGCGCCCCGGGCGGGATCGGCGGATGCGCCTTCAGCGTATCCTGGAACCCGAGCATCAGGCGTCGTATCGGCCCGCGCACCCAGCCCTGGCTCGTGCTCACATCGGTCTCGTCCTTCGGATCCTGCACCAGATTGAACAGGTAGGGTGTCTCGAGATGCTGAGCGCCCGCGTTGGGCTCGGCCTCCCAGACGAAGTGCATCTTCCAGTCGCGCCACTTCACGGCGCGCAGTTCGTTCTTGATGTAGTAGACGAAGCCCTCGCGCGCAGAACGATCCGACTGGCCCAACAGCAGTGCCGACTGATCGACCCCGTCGATGGGACGATCCTGCGGGAGCTGGGCGCCACCGATCCTTCCGACCGTCGAAAACAGATCGACGACGTGCACGATCTCGTTGGTTACCTGCGCCGCCGGCACGCGCCCGGGCCAGCGTACTATCAGCGGTACCCGCAGCGCGCCCTCCATGGCAGTGTGATACGTGCCGGTCCACATCCCCGCACTGCCGCGCCAAGGGCGTCGGTACTCCGGCCCGTTGTCGCTGGCGAAGATGAAAAGGGTGTCGTCGTCCAGCCGAAGCTCGCTCACCGTGTCGAGCAGTTGGCCCACGCGCGCGTCGAGTTCGACCAGCGAATCGGCAAAATCGCCCTTGCCCGTGCGTCCTTCGAAATCACGATGCGGCAGGGTCGGAAAATGCAGCTGCGTGAGCGGCACGTAGAGGAAGAAGCGCTGCCCGGCCGCGGCCTGCCTGCGCATGAAGTCGCAGCTGCGGCTGGTGAGATCCCCGTCGATGCGACGGCGCATCTCGATATCGTAGGGCTCGCACGTCCGTGCAGGTTCGCCGCGCGTACCCTCCATCACGTGGGGCACCTCGACCACGGTCGGATCGAAACCCACCTGCTCGGTGAACATGCTCTCGTTCGAGGTGCGCGGGATGCCGTACCAGTGATCGAACCCCTTGTCCTTCGGGTAGCGACCCTCCCGGTCACCCAGGTGCCACTTGCCGTACATGGCTGTGGCATAGCCGGCACCGGAGAGAAGCTCGGCCAGTGTGACCTCCCAGGGGTGAAGCCCCTGGGGCAAGCCTGCCGGTACGGATTGCATCGCACCGGTGCGTATGGGGTGACGCCCGGTCATCAGCGCCGAGCGGGTCGGCACACAGTCGCTTTCCACATTGAAGTTGAGAAACCGCATGCCCTGGGCGGCGAGCGCGTCGATGCGCGGGGTCGGTGCGCCACGCAATGCACCACCACCGTAACAGCCGAGTTCCCCCCAACCGAGGTTGTCGGCAAGCACAAGCACGATGTTCGGTCGATTCGATCGTGCCCCGCCGCTGTCTGGATCGCGAGCGCTCTGCATGTCCTGGCCTCCTGTCCTTCCTTGTCTGGTACGTGGGTCTAGTGCAACCACGCGTCTCGATGACGGATGTAACCCGCAGTCTAGGGAGCGCAGTGAAAGGCGTAAAATCAATTTATCTGCTGTTTTGATCAGATTTTCCTATCATGCGCGCTCGTTCGTCGATGTCGCTCTCGCACCTGAAGATGCGCCATCTCATGCTGATCGACTTCCTCATCGCGCACGGCACGATCCATCGCGCCGCAAAGCTTCTGAGCATCACCCAACCCGCCGCCACCGCCATGCTCAACGACCTGGAGCGACTCCTCGGTCTGGCGCTCTTCGTGCGCAGTCGGCGCGGCGTGCTGCCCACGGCAGCAGCTCGATCGCTGCACGACAAGGTGCGTCTGCTCCTCAACGAGTTCGGCGAGCTGACGACAACGGTCCAGCGCATTTCCGAAGGGCGCGAGCCGGTCCTGCGAGTGGGCGTGGTGCCGCAGGCGTTCGTCGTCCACATGCCCCAGGCGATCGAGCGATTTCGCGCCGGCGGCGGCTGCGCCCTGCGGGCCGAAGAAGGCACGACCCAGCAGTTGCTGGAGCGCCTGTTCGAAGGCAACCTCGACTGCTTCATCGGGCGCCTGCCGATCGACGGACTCCCCGAGGGCAGACGTCCCGAGGACCTCTCGGTCAGTCCGCTCTATCACGACGAGGTCTGCGTCGTCGCCAGGCCCGGGCACGCGATTCTGGCCGCGAAAAGGCTCAAGTTCTCACAGCTGACCGGCGAACAGTGGGTCCTGCAGCGCCGGGATTCGAGCGTGCGTCGCGCCTTTGCCGAAGCATTCATGCGCGCCGGGATGCTGCCGCCCGAACCGGCTGTCGAGACAGCGACCTACAATCAGAATCTCGCCGTGGTTGCGCACTCGAACCTGCTGAGCGTCGTGCCGCGCAGCGCAGCCGAGCAACACCAGGCGCTCGGACTCATCGCGATCCTGAAGTTCAGCCTCGGTGTGCAGCCGATGCAGGTCAACATGCTGATGCGCGCAAGCTCGTGCGACAACGTGATGCTGGCGCGCTTTCGCGATGCGCTGATCGCAAGCGTCGCGGCAGCGCCGCCCAAAGCGCGTGCGTCGAGCGGACGACATACGCGGACCTCCGCAGCGGCTACTCGGCCGCTACCGCGCGGCGTGCCGCCAGATAACCGAAGACGAGCGCGGGTCCGAGCGTGATTCCCGGCCCGGGATACGCCCCCTTCATCATCGAACTCATGTCGTTGCCGCAGGCGTAGAGCCCCGCGATCACCCGACCACTGCCGTCGAGCACCTGCGCATGCTCGTTGGTGACGAGGCCCGCAGAGGTACCGAGATCGCCCGGGTACACGGCCACGGCGTAGAACGGTGCCGACTCGATCGGCGCAAGACACGGATTCGGCAGATGCGCAGCATCGCCGACGTACTTGTGATAGGCGTTACCGCCCTTGCCGAACTCGCGATCGACCCCTTCGCGGGCGTCTGCATTGAAGCGATGTATCGTCGCTTCAAATCCGGCTGCATCGATTCCGATCGCCTGCGCGAGAAGTGTCGGGCTCTGGGCGCTCTTGAGATATCCGCCATCGAGATACGGCGAGAGCTTGCGCGTGAAGGGCCGTATCGCACCCAACCCATAGCGCCACATCGCATCGCGGTCGCACACGAGCCACGCCGGAATCGCATCGGCGCGAAACATGGCCTGCACGAACTCGTGGTACGACTGTGCTTCGTTGACGAACCGCTTGCCCCGACCATCGACCGCGATCACGCCCGGCTTCCCGCGATCGGTGACCGTATGCGGGTAGACGGCCGGTGTGCCATCCTCGCGCACGAAGCGGGAACTGGGCACCCAGAAGGCGTTGTTGACGTGGTCCTCGGGCATGCGCGCTCCGAGTGCGAGCCCGAGCCTCAGGCCGTCCCCCGTGTTCGAAGTCGATGCCGCCGAGGACGGACCGGTCTTCTGCGGCAGATATCGGGCGCGCAGTTCGGGATCGTGGGAAAAACCGCCGGTGGCGAGCACGACGGCTCGGCGTGCGCGAATGTGTTTGGCGCCAGCGATGGTCACGCCAACGACCCGATCGCCTTCGCGCAACAGATCGATGTCGGTGACCGAAGTCAGCAGTTCCACCCCCGCCTCGAGCACCGACTTCAACAGTCGTGCCGCAAGTGCGTTTCCGAGCACGAGATGCGCGCCTCGTTCGAACGACATGCGATCACGCGCATAGCGGGCGAGGATGCGCGCCACGCGCCACGCCGAGGGCAACGACTGCGTCGCCTTGCGCAGATGCGGGATGTCGGCCCGATCGACCATCATGCCGCCGAAGAGGGTGAACTCGGGCAACGGCGGTCGCAGCAAGGCAAAGCTGCGCCCGAGTTCGCGAGCATCGAAAGCCTGGGGCTCCAACACGCGCCCCCCCATGGCGGCCCCCGGCAAATCGGGGTAGTAATCGGGATAGAACGCGACCGGCCGAAACCTGACCGACGTGCGTGCCTCCAGATACTCGATGGCCTCGCCGGCACGCGCGAGATAGGTTTCAGTCAGCGTGCGGTCCTGCCATTCGGGCAACGTGTACCCGAGGTAGGTGCGCGCCGCATCGCGATCGGCCTCGCGCTGGTCCGGGGCGAACTTCGGATTGCCCGGCGCCCACACCATCCCGCCCGAGATCGCGGTCGTGCCGCCGACCTGATTCGCCTTTTCGAGCAGGAGGGTCCGCGCGCCCTCGCGCGCCGCCACACAGGCTGCCGTCATGCCACCGGCACCGGCGCCGACAACAATCACGTCGTATTCGTCCTGATCGGTGTTCATGCGCGTTCGTTGTGCCTCGCTGAGGGATTGCCATTGTACCGGGGCTACCAATGGGGACAGACACCGTTAAACTCCCCAGCGGTAGACGTGATCGGTCCCCGTTCGAATGGAGGAGAACCCAACCATGCAGGCACGCGCCGCCATCATGCCGCACCGCGAAGGCCGCTGGATGCTCGACGCCGTCGAGGTCGCGGATCCCGCACCGAACGAAGTGCTCGTCCGGGTCGTCGCGAGCGGCATCTGCCAGACCGACGTGCACGCGCGGGACGGCTTCTTCCCGATCCAGTTCCCGGCGGTCTTCGGCCACGAAGGCGCAGGCATCGTCGAACGCGTCGGGTCTGGCGTCACGAGTCTGGCTGCCGGAGATCACGTCGTCATGGCGAATCCGTCGTGCGGGCATTGCGACGATTGCATCGAGGGCCACGAGACCTACTGCGCGAACGCCCCGATGCTCAAGCAGTCCGGCTTTCGTTCCGACGGCAGGTCGTTGAGCTTCGCCCGCAACGGTACACCGATATACGGATCGTTCTTTCAGCAGTCTTCGTTCGCCACCTGCACCCTGGCCACGGCGCGCAACACGATTCGCGTCCCGAAGGATGTGCCGCTCGACATCCTGGCGGCGTTCCCTTGTGGCGTGAACACAGGTGCCGGCGCCGTCCTCAACGTGCTCAGGCCGCAGCCCGGAGATTCCTACGTCGCCTTCGGCACGGGCACCGTCGGATTCGCGGGCCTGCTCGCCGCAAAGCTCTCCGGCTGCGATCCGATCGTCGCCGTCGACCTCTTCGAGGGTCGACTCGCACTGGCGCTCGAACTCGGTGCGACCCATACCGTCAATGCGAAGCACCCCGATCTCGTCGCAGAGATCAAGCGCCTCGTCGGCGGTCGCGGCGCGAGGTTCTGTCTGGAGGCCGCGGGTTTTCCGGAAGCGCTTCGTGCTGCGGTGGACGTGCTCGCGCCGCGCGGCACGGCGTGTCTCGTCGGCAGCGCGCGCCCCGGCGTGGAGGCGCATCTGGAGATGAAGACGCTCCAGGGCGGGCGCATCGTGCGCGGCTGCTCCCAAGGCGAGAGCAACGTGCAAACCTTCATCCCGCATCTCGTCGATCTCTACCGCGCGGGCAAGCTGCCGATCGACCGCTTGGTGCGGCACTATCCGCACGAGGCGATCAACGAGGCGGTGGCGGATATGTTGAGCGGGGGGACGATCAAGGCGGTGCTGAGGCTCGCCTGACGGCGAGCTCCACGAGGGAAAGGGGAAAAGTGAAAGGGGAAAGGTAGACGAAGCGCCGCTTCGTCGTGAGGCGCCTCTCCCCCGGTGACGGGGGAGAGGCTGGGCGAGGGGAACTCCCCCTTCCCATCCCCCAGCTGACCGCCCAATCAACCCGCGACGGCGTAGCCCAGCGGCGTGCCCAGAACCGTCGTCCGCTCCATATACCGGTTCTGCGTCTGATCGAAGTCGCCCAGCGCTTCGTGCAGCGTGCAGCGGTTGTCCCAGACGACGATATCGTGCGCT
>JBIKKL010000305.1:0-6072 GCA_044360365.1 Burkholderiales bacterium
TAGCATGCGTTCGAGGCGGGCTGCGAGTGTGTGGTCTTCATTGCGAATTCGGCTGCGACGACGCACGGGGCCCCCATCATGCCGGCGCCACGGCCTGCGCCATGCGAAGCCGTGGTGCGCTACGGCCGCTCCGCGATTGCCGTCTCAAGATTGCGAATCCGGGCTTGCACCGGTGCCAGCGCGAACTGTGCGTTGCCGCGTGCCTGGGCGATCGAGACAGCGCGCCGATAGTAATCGAGTGCAAGCTTCGGCTGGCTCAGGTGTTCGAGGCCGATGGCAAGGTTGAACGCGTAGTCGGGGTTGTCGGGCGCCATGTGGAATGCCTGGAAGTAGGCGCCCTGCGCGGCCGACCATTGATTCTGCTCGGCGTAGAGATTGCCGAGTGTGAAGTAAAGGTAAGCCGAAGGCTCCCGTGCAATGAGCTGCTTCAACCGTGCTTCGGCCGCCTGCGGATCTGCGCGGCCCCCGATGCTGAGCAGCCCCGCCTGAGCATAGCTGTTGCGCGGGTCGATTTCGAGCGCACGCATGTACATCTGCGTTGCTGCGTCCGCGCGATTCTGCTGCGTGAGTGTTGCTCCCAGTCCGATCATGGCATCGACGTTGCGCGGTTCGGCAGCCAGCGCCTGACGATAGAGCCGCTCGGCGTCGTTGAGCTGGCCCTTCTCGAGCGCTTGATAAGCAGAGCCAAGATCGGTGTTCACCTGTTGTACCGGGGCGGGTGCGGGTGGGCGTTGCACCGGCGCTGCCGGGCGGCGCGCCAGGGAAGCCGTTCTTTGGGGCGGCGCAGGCTCGCGGGGTGCAGTGGCGATGGCGATGGGTGCCGGTGGTGTAGCTGCGCTCGCCACAGGCGGACTCGGGGGTGAAACGACACCCTGTGGCGCCGTCGGAGCGACGGTCGGTGCGGGAGAGGGCGGAATTGCAAGGGCTGGATTGCTCGATACGCCACCTGCAGCTGGCACAGGCGCAATGGGCGTCCCTACCTGCGCAGACAAAGGGGGCGGGGCCGTGGTGCCCGGCGCAGGCGATATCGCGGGAGCGGTGGCCTGTGAAGGGTCCGGTACGCCTGGCGGTAATGCACCGATGCTCGGTGGCACCGGCGCCTGGGCCACGGGTGCTGGTGCGGGAGACGGCGGCGGCGAGGCCATCTGGCCTTGCCGGGGGATGAATAGCCCCGGGTTCGTCAGCTGCAGATACAGATAGACGCCGTAACCGATTGCGAATAGCCCTGCAACGGTACTAAATGCGATCAGTGGGCGGCGGGTCAGCCATTCGACAATCCCGGGCGATGAATTTTCAGCCGCGGCATTGTTGCCAGCACCCGCAAGAAAAACATTCTGGGCTCGGCTTCGGTTCGCCATGGGATTTCGCTCCGTGCCCTGTGGCGTTGTGGTCGCTTCTGCGCGCGGTTTCAGTGACGGCTCGGCGCGACTCGAAGGCGCTTGAGTGGAAGCGGTACCTGCGTCTATCGGTTCGAGCGACAACTCGCTCGAGCGCGGGCTCTCGGGTGAGGGTGTCGACGCATTGGACGTGGCGGCAGATTCATCCCCTGCCGACGCGGCGCCGGCCTCCCGATTCTTCGCGGCGTTCTGCAGCGCCTTGAGCAGCAGACTCATCTTGCGGTTCCGGAAGCGTCCGAGGCCTGCGGCAGAAAGCGCTGATAAAACTTCAAGTCATCGCTTTCAAGCGAGGGATTGTTGATGACCGTCGGTCTGAGGAAGATCACGAGTTCGCGCTTGGTGTTGGTGTTGTCGCGAAAACGAAAGACTTCGCCGAGAGCGCCGAGCCCATCAGCGCCCGGAATCTGATCGCGATTGCGCTGGATGTTGTCTTCCATGAGACCACCCAGCACCGCGGTCTGGCCGGTGCCGACCTGAAGTACGGATTCCATTTCGCGGGTCTGCACCTCGGGAACGAGATTCGGAACGACGAGCAGCGGGTTGGGATCCTGCACGAAGCGCAGTACCCGTGACACGCTCGGGCGTACCGTGAGCGTGACCCGTCCGTCTTCGTTGATTTGTGGCGTAACGGCCATGACGACGCCGACCGATACCGTCTTCGCGGTCGTATTGACGGAAGTGTTGGTCTGCGTCTGGCTTTGTACCGTCGACGAATTCACCTCGAAGTAGACGATGTTGTCGACGACCTTGAGCAGAGCCGTCTGATTGTTGAGCGCCATGAGCCTCGGGCTCGAGAGTACTTTCGTGTTGCCGAAGGATTCGAGCAGTTTTACCGCAGCCGCGATGTTGCCGATGCGCGAGGTGGGATTCGTGTAGCCCACGATGAAATTGGGGCCGGCCAGGTTGCCGGACAGTGCGTCGCGTCGGGTATCGAGACCCCCTGCGGGTATCGAGCCCGTGAGGGACTGGACGATGTCGAGGCCGCCGCTGATGCGCAGCCGACTCCAGTCCACCCCGGCCTGATACGCGTCGGAGAGCCGCACTTCGACGATCGTCGCCTCGATCATTACTTGACGCTGCACCGAACTGACCACGGTTTCGATGTGCTGGCGGATGAGGTCGTGCTGACGCTCCGTGGCAAGCACGCTGACGGTGCCAGCCACAGGGTTGACGACGATGTCCTGATTGACGTCGCCCGGCAATGCCGGCGCCGGCGCGTTGTTGAAGACTTCCTTGAAGAGATCCTTCGCCCCCGGGCCTGCGCGGGCGACCGCTTCGGCCTGGGCAATGCGGGATTCCCTTTGCGAACGCATGGCTTCTGCGCGTGCCGCTTTTTCTTCTGCCGACTGCGCCAGCGCCCGTGTTGAACTCAGAATCGATCGGATGTTGGACTGCAACAGTTCCCAGAAATGGTTTTGTGAACGGGTGTTGACGGTCGTTTGCGACTGGTTTGCGCCCTGGGCGCCGCCGCCGCTGCCTTGTTGGCCCCCACCGCCTGCGGGTGATCCACTGATGGCGCCGCTCACACCTATGCGCGATTCGCTGTCGCGCTCCATGTTGACGTAGTTGACGCGGTAGGTACGAAGAATCGGAGAATCGGGTTCGACGTAAATCGTCCCGCCATCTCGCCGGTAACGCAGGTTCACCTGTCGGGTGACGCGATCCAGGATCGCCGGCAATGTTTCGTTGATTGCGTTGATGCTCACCACGCCCGTGATGGCGGGGTGAATATCGATGTTCTGCCGGGTATCGCGTGCGAGTGCCTGCAGCAGTTCCTTTACCGGCACGTCGTTGACGACCACGCTGTAGGTTGGAACCTTCACGGCCGGTTTCGGCGGCGGAACGGCAAAGCTCGTCGTCCTGACGGGCGCCGGCACGTCGCCCGCAGGCTTGGGCGCGGGCGTGATGTGTCCGTCCGACTGTGTGATCGGCGAAACGCGATTGGCGCAACCCGACGCCGACAGCGCGAGCACGAGGGCGACCACGAGGCCGCAAGAGCGGTGGGTGAGCGTCGCGCTCGTTTCGAGCAACGCGCTCGCTGGCAGGTGCGACATGGGAAGCCGCATCGATTTCACCTCGGTTCTGCTACGGCCCGAGCGGCGTGCCGGATCGGGCATCACAACGTATTGTTGCGGCTCATTTCCTCCCGTATCCCCTGCACGGTCCGCAGGTAGGGCTTGAAGGCCTTGAGGTGCGTCGGCAGACGATCGAGTGCGACCTGAGCCGCTTCCCGGGTGCTGAAACTTCCGTACAGCACCGACAGGAACGGCTTTTGTCTTGCTACGGTACGGTACACAAAAATATTTGTTATTTCAATTGATTTGGCGATGGTGCTGAGGTGTTCCCTCAGCTGTTGTGGGTTTTCTGCCCCCAGGAGCTGTATCGTGAGTGTCTGCGGTGGCGTCGCCTCGATCCACGCCCGTGTCGACTGGAGGCGAGCCTCGAGCATATCGCCCTGTTGCGAAGGCTTCTGAGGGGAGGTCGGCGGCGCAGGCGCGTTCTCGTTCGATTTCGATGCAGCGACTGATTGTTGTACGGTTGCAACATCGGGGGGCGCGGGCTTCGCCGCGATGGCGACATCCGGGGTCGATATTGCAGCGGGACGCACCGGAGCGGTTGCTGGAACCGTATCGACGGGTATGTTGCCGGCAGTTGCCTGGGTCGGCGGCAGCACGGCTTGATCTGCCGTTCGGGCCGGCGGTGCGACCGGCGTCGGCGCCCTTGCGGCTTGTGGCTGCAGCAGCACCGGCTCCGTGACGCCGAGCAGGCGCTTGCCCGGGGCGGACAGGAAAAACGCAGTCACTGCGACGGCCGTTGCCGCCGCGGCTGCGACCGGGATCAGCCATCGTTTCGCGGGGGCGCCGGGCGCGGCAGAGGGAGGTGCATCCCGGGCGAACTCGCTGTCCCGAATCGCGGCGGTGACGTGGCGCAGGTCGACCGTGTGGGTGTTCTCCGAGAACGCGGCAAGCAGTGCCTTGTCCGCAATCAGATTGATGCGTCGGGTCAGCCCTTGCGAGGCATGCGCGATCTGTTTGACGACGTTGGCGCTGAACAGGTCGGGCCCGCGGTATCCCACTGCCCGCAGCCGAAACATGAGGTATTCGCCGACTTCCTGCAGCGTAAGGGGCGGCAGCGTAAAACTGTGCGTGATGCGCTCGCGCAGCTGGCGGATGTTCTGTTGGCGCAGGTTCTCGTCGAGTTCCGGCTGTCCGAACAGAACGATCTGCAGCAGTTTTTCCTTGCCGGTTTCCAGGTTGGACAGGAGTCGTACTTCTTCGAGCGTTGCGATCGGCATGTTCTGCGATTCTTCGATGAAGATCACGACCTGCCGATTTTCGGCGTGACGTTGCATCAGGCAAGCGTACAGCGCCTGCATGACTTCCATCCGGTTCGAATCTCGCTGCACCGGCAACTGCAGCTCGAAGGCAATGGCATGCAGGATCTCTTCGGGCGAAACGCTCGGGTGCGCGAGGTAGACCGTATCGACGTTTGCCGGCAGCCGCGATTGCAGCATGCTGCAGAGCATCGTCTTGCCGGTGCCGACTTCGCCGGTGACCTTGACGATGCCTTCGCCCTGGGAGATGGCGTAGAGCAGGGCGTCGAGTATTGCGCCCCGATTGCCTCCGGCAAAGAAAACGTCCGTGTTGGGCGTGATCCGAAACGGCGCTTCCGTCAGTCCGAAGTGGGCGTAGTACATGGGTTACTTGTCGTCCCCCTCTTCGGGCGTGCCGTAATTCTGGATTCGGCTGTAAAGGGTGGTTCGATGGATGCCGAGCAGGCGCGCGGCCTGCGACAGGTTGCCGTGCGTGATGGCCAGCGCGGCTTCCACGTACCCGCGCTCCCACTGCTGCAGCGTCATGTCGAGGTTGAAGTTCTTCTGTAGCTGCAGGTGCTTGCGGGCGGCTTCCTGGAGCGTCTTGAAATCCTGCGTCGGTGCGAGCCCGGGCAGGGCGACGTCGATGCTTTCGAGGTCGAGTTCGGCCTGGAGTTGCTCGCTCGATATCGTCAGTCCGGCATGTTTCGTCGTGAGCCGGATCACGATATTGCGCAATTCCCGGACGTTGCCGGGAAAACCGTAATCGGTCCAGGCCTGGAGCGCGCGCTTCTCCAGCGTGAAGGGCGCACAACCCGCTTGGCGCGCATAGAAGTCGCGGAAGTGGTCGAGCAGCATGACCTTGTCTTCCCCGAGATCGCGCAGCGGCGGCACGTCGATCGTAAATACGGAAAGGCGATGGTAGAGGTCGGCGCGGAAGCGGCCGCCGCGCACCTCCTGGCGCAGATCCCGGTTGGTGGCGGCGACGACCCGAGCGTTGCTCTTGCGGCTCTGGGTTTCACCGACGCGCTGGTATTCGCCGTTTTCCAGCACCCGCAGGAGTTTTGCCTGCAGCTCCAGTGGCAACTCTCCGATCTCGTCGAGGAACAGGTTGCCGTCGGAGGCGTCTTCGAAGTAGCCCGAGCGTGAGGTCGTGGCGCCGGTGAACGCGCCCTTGGCGTAGCCGAAAAGCGTGGGTTCGACCAGCGTCGGCGAAATCGCAGCGCAGTTGAGCGCGAGGTACGGTTTCGCCGCCCGGTTCGAACGCGTATGCAGCGAGGCAGCCACCAGCTCCTTGCCGCTGCCCGATTCGCCTTCGATGAGCACCGGAAAGGGGGCGTTGGCGTACTGGTCGATCTGCTG
>JBIKKL010000306.1:0-6057 GCA_044360365.1 Burkholderiales bacterium
CATCGTCTGCCCTACCGATTCAACCCCGCTGCGGAAACCGAGGCCGAACACTTCGGCTCCGTGCCTCGTCCGGGCGACCTTCGCGATCGGGTCGACCTGCGTTCGTTGCCTTTGGTCACGATCGACGGCGAGACGGCTCGTGATTTCGACGACGCCGTGTTCTGCGAGGCCTTGTCCGGCAAATCGAAAGCGCACGCGTCCGGTTACCGATTGCTGGTGGCGATCGCCGATGTGAGTCACTACGTCAAGCCGGGCAGTGCACTCGACGCCGATGCCCGCGAGCGCGGCAACTCGGTCTATTTCCCGCGGCGTGTCATTCCGATGCTCCCGGAGGCGCTGTCCAACGGCCTGTGTTCCCTCAATCCGGAGGTCGATCGCCTTTGCGTCGTGTGCGACATGACGATCGGTGCTCGCGGCGCCATTCGGGACTACCGGTTCTATGCGGCCGTGATGCGGTCACGTGCGCGGTTGACCTATACCCGCGTTGCCGCGTTCATGGAAGGTGACCACGAGGGCCTCACGCCCGAAGTCGCATCCAATCTCGAACAGCTGCAAGCGGTCTTTCGCGCACTGGTTCAGGCGCGGGCGCGGCGCGGCGCGATCGATTTCGAAACCATCGAAACCGAACTCGTCTTCAACGACGAGCGGAAGATCGACCGTATCGTCAAGGTCCAGCGCAACGATGCGCATCGGGTGATCGAGGAATGCATGTTGGCCGCGAATGTTTGCACGTCGGCGTTCCTGAAGCGCAGCCGGCATCCCATGCTGTATCGGATCCACGAAGGGCCGACACCGGAAAAGCTCGCGACGTTGCGCGATTTCCTCGGTGAGTTCGGCCTGCAGCTGGGCGGCGGCGATGATCCAAAGGCGGGGGACTACGCCCAGCTTCTGAATCGCATCAAGGGGCGACCGGACGCGCAGATGCTGCAGACGGTATTGCTGCGTTCGCTGCAGCAGGCGGTCTACAGTCCGGACAATCTCGGTCACTTCGGATTGGCTTATGAGTCGTACACGCACTTCACCTCGCCCATTCGACGCTATCCTGACCTCCTGATTCATCGCGCGATCAAGGCCGTTCTGGCGAAACAGCGCTATACCCCGGGCGACTGGGCCGAACTCGGCGGGCATTGCTCGATGACCGAACGCCGCGCCGACGATGCGACGCGCGACGTGGTGAGTTGGCTCAAGTGCTTCTACATGCGTGACCGCATCGGCGAGCACTTCGAGGGGACCATTACCGGTGTCACGGGGTTCGGAATCTTCGTTGCGCTCGACGAGGTGTATGTCGAAGGACTCGTACATATCTCGGAACTCGGTCGCGACTACTTCCACTTCGATCCCGCCCGGCATCAACTCATGGGCGAGCGTACACGGCGGCGGTTTCGATTGTCCGATCGTGTGGCCGTCAAACTGGTCAGGGTGGACCTCGAACAAATGAAGATCGACTTCGTACTCGATGAGTGACAACCAGGTTCTCTTCGGCTTCCATGCCGTGATCAGCCGCCTGCGAACGCGGCCGGAAAGCATCCAGGAGCTGTATGTCGACGGCACCCGGCGCGACGGCCGCGCCAAGGACCTGCTCTCCCGCGCGCGAAGCGCAGGCGTGCGGGTGATCGAGGCCGACGCCGCACGAATCCAGCGCATCGCGGGCACGGATCGGCATCAGGGCGTAGCAGCGCTCGTTGCTCCCGTAACGCTCGACACCGATATCGAAGCCATCCTGTCGAAAGCGAAGGAGCCCGCGTTGCTCCTGGTGCTCGACGGCGTCCAGGACCCCCACAACCTCGGCGCGTGTCTGCGCATCGCAGATGCCCTGGGTGCGCAGGCCGTCATCGCACCCAAGGACCGTGCCGTCGGGATGACACCCGTCGTCGCTAAAGTCGCCTCCGGCGCGGCCGAGACGGTGCCGTACCTCCAGGTCACGAACCTTGCCCGCTTCCTCGGCGAATTGCAGGATCTCGGGGTCTGGATCCTCGGGGCCGATCAGGACGGCGATTCACCGCTCGCACAGGCCGACGCCCGCGGCGCTGTTGCCTGGGTGCTCGGGGCCGAGGGTGAAGGTCTGCGCCGCCTGACCCGGGATCGATGCGATTCACTCGTGCGAATTCCGATGCAAGGTACCGTGGGCAGCCTCAATGTGTCGGTGGCGGCCGGGATCTGCCTTTACGAGGCGCGTCGGCAACGATTGGCTGCGTCGTCCTAAGCGCTTGAGTTCAAGAGCGAAGCCGGTATAATCCGCGCTCCCTTGCCTCACCGCGCCGTCGCCCATGCGGGAGGCTATAACCCACAAGGAGCACTCATGCGACATTACGAGATGGTCTTCATCGTCCATCCGGACCAGAGCGAACAGGTTCCGGCGATGATCGACCGCTACAAGACCATGGTCGGTACCCGTGGCGGCAAGCTGCACCGCCTGGAAGACTGGGGCCGACGTCAGCTTGCCTATCCCATCCAGAAGCTACACAAAGCGCACTACGTGATGATGAACATCGAGTGCGACGACGAAACGTTGAACGAACTCGAGCATGCCTTCCGGTTCAACGATGCCGTTTTGCGCCACCTGACGACGCGCATGACCGCTGCCGCAACGACACCGTCGCCGATGATGCGTGAAGAGAAGCCTCGCTCCAGCGATCGTGGCCGTGACCGTGATCGTGGTGATCGAGGCGGCGACCGAGGCGGTGATCGTGGCGAGCGTCCTGCTGCCCCTGTTGCCGCGGAAGCGCCTGCAACTGCAACTGCAGACACGGCGTCCGAGAAGTCGCCTGCGTGAACGAGGTGGTGCTGAACGGCGTAGCGTTCGACATGCACGATTTGCGCTACACGCCTGCCGGCATCCCGGTGCTCGAATTCAGCGTGCGTCATCGTTCGACGCAGGCGGAAGCCGGGCAGACGAGAACAGTGGAATTGGACATGCCCGCCATCGCCTTCGGGCCGGTCGCACAGCGTCTTGCAGCAGCGGATACAGCGAGCCGGTCGATCGTCACGCGGGGTTTTCTGGCCCGTCGCAGCATGCGCAGCACGCAAGTCGTACTGCATGCGAGCGACATCGAATTTCAATAGAGGTGAATCATGGCAGTCAGACGCAACAGCAAAACCGCCAAGGGGAAGGGACGTCCCGGCGGTCGCCGCGATGGACGCGGATCACGGGCACTCTTTCGGCGTCGGAAGTTTTGCCGCTTCACGGCCGAGGGTGTGAAGCAGATCGACTACAAAGACATCGATGTGTTGAAGGAATTCATCAACGAGAACGGCAAAATCATCCCCGCCCGCATCACGGGGACGAGCGCGAAGTACCAGCGGCAGTTGTCCGTCGCAATTCAGCGCGCGCGCTTCCTGGCGCTCCTGCCCTACACCGACCTGCACTAAACGGAGACCGCCATGGATGTCATTCTGTTGGAGAAGCTCCCGAACCTTGGTGCCCTCGGCGACGTCGTGAAAGTCAAGGCGGGCTTCGCGCGCAACTACCTCATTCCTCAAGGCAAGGCACGCCGCGCGACGACCGAGAACATCGCCGAGTTCGAATCGCGCCGCGGTGAACTCGAAAAGGCCCAGGCAGAGGCGCTGTCGTCCGCGCAGGATCGGGGCGCCAAACTGGAAGGGTTGATGCTGCAGATCAGCCGCAAGGCCGGTGTCGACGGCAAGCTGTTCGGCTCAGTGTCGAACTTCGACATTGCCGAAGCCCTCGAGGCCGCTGGTCACGAGGTCCCGAAGGCGTCGATTCGTATGCCCGTGGGGCCGCTGAAGACCGTCGGCGACCACGACATCACCGTTGTGCTGCATACCGATGTGGTGGTCGGCATCAAGGTGTCTGTGCTCGGCGAGGCGTAAGCGACAACCGAATTTTTCGGTATCCGAGAAAGAAGGGGCTGCACTGCAGCCCCTTCGTCGTTCGTGGCACCCGCGAACGGGTAGAATCGATCACTACCTGCTGCGTATCCACTAAGCGCCGTTGGCGCGCCCCGTTCACCCCAAAGCGCTTCCTTCGTATGGTCCAACTCGTCACCGCTGCCGTCGAGCAAGGTATCGATCCCCTGCGGGTTCCTCCGCATTCGGTCGAGGCAGAGCAAGCCGTTCTGGGCGGCTTGTTGTTGGACAATCACGCTTGGGACAAGATCGCTGATTTCATCAGCGTGTCCGACTTCTACCGAGCGGACCATCGGTTGCTTTACCAGCACATCTCCAGCCTGATCGGATCCAGCAAACCCGCCGACGTCATTACGGTTGCCGAGAGCCTCGAACGCAGTGCCAAGCTCGACGACGCCGGGGGGCTACCCTATCTCGCGGCACTCGCGCAGAACACGCCGTCCGCCGTGAACATTCGCCGCTACGCGGAGATCGTTCGTGATCGCGCAGTCATGCGCCAGCTTGTCAGCATCGGCTCGGAGATCACCGAGTCGGCCCTCAATCCGCTGGGGAAGAATGCCGACGAGCTGATCAACGACGCCGAAGCGAAAGTGTTCGCGATCTCCGAGCAGGGCTCTCGGGGGCGACAGGGGTTCGTCGACATCAAGCCACTCGTCGCCCAGGTGGTCGAGCGCATCGACCAGCTGCATTCGAATCCGAGCGACATCACAGGCACGCCGACAGGCTACTCGGATCTCGATCGCATGACCTCCGGACTACAGCAAGGCGATCTGATCATCGTCGCCGGCCGCCCGAGCATGGGCAAGACCGCTTTTGCCCTGAACATCGGCGAGCACATGTGCTTGTACGAGCGTCTTCCGGTCGCCGTGTTCAGCATGGAAATGTCCGGACCGCAGCTCGTCATGCGCATGATCGGCTCGGTCGCTCGCGTGGATCAGCACAAGGTGCGCACCGGCCGAATCAGCGATGACGAATGGCCGCGGCTGACCGACGCCTGGGGGCGTCTCAACGACGTTCCCCTGTTCATCGACGAGACGCCGGCCCTCAATGCGCTGGAACTGCGCGCACGAGCCCGCCGTCTCCATCGCCAGGTGGGCGGCCCAGGACTCGGACTGATCATCATCGACTACCTGCAGCTCATGAGCTCATCGAGTCCGGGCGAGAACCGGGCGACCGAGATTTCGGAGATCTCCCGATCGCTGAAGGCGTTGGCAAAGGAATTGTCGGTCCCGGTGGTCGCGCTGTCGCAGCTGAACCGCAGTCTCGAGCAGCGTCCGAACAAGCGTCCGGTGATGTCGGATTTGCGTGAATCCGGCGCCATCGAGCAGGATGCCGACGTGATTCTTTTCATCTACCGGGACGAAGTCTACAACGCCGATTCGCCTGACAAAGGCACCGCCGAGATCATCATCGGCAAGCAGCGAAACGGACCGATCGGCACGGTGCGTCTGGCTTTTCTGGGCCAGTACACGCGCTTCGACAACCTGGCCGATCCGGGGCGCTACTAAACAGTCGCAGGCACGCCCCACCGCCTATGGATTCGCGCGGTCAGAGCGCTTCGGCCGCGAAATCCGCGAGCCGCGAACGCTCGCCCCGCTGAAGCGCCACATGGCCGTTGTGAGGCCAGCCCTTGAAACGATCGACCACGAAGGTGAGGCCGGAACTGCCTTCCGTGAGGTAAGGCGTATCGATCTGCGCGATGTTGCCGAGGCATACGACCTTCGTCCCCGGACCTGCCCGTGTCACCAGCGTCTTCATCTGTTTCGGCGTGAGGTTCTGCGCCTCGTCGATCACGAGATACTTGCTCAGAAACGTGCGGCCACGCATGAAGTTCAGTGACTTGACCTTGATGCGGGAGCGGATCAGATCGCGCGTGGCAGCCCGTCCCCATTCGCCGGCATCGCCGTCGGATTGGTCGAGCACGTCGAGGTTGTCCTCGAGGGCGCCCATCCAGGGATTCATCTTCTCTTCTTCCGTACCGGGCAGAAATCCGATGTCTTCGCCGAGCGGCACGGTGACTCGCGTGATGATGATTTCGGAGTACAACTTGTCCTCCAGCGTCTGCTGCAGCCCGGCCGCCAGGGCAAGAAGCGTCTTGCCGGTACCGGCCTGACCGACCAGCGTCACGAAATCGATCTGCGGACTCATCAGTGCGTTCAACGCAAAGTTCTGCTCGCGATTGCGGGCGGT
>JBIKKL010000504.1:0-3966 GCA_044360365.1 Burkholderiales bacterium
ATCCCACAGATCGAAGGGGGCGCGGGCCGGCAGATACAGCAGCGCCGTGTACTCGTGACGCCCTTCCACCCGCGCATGCGTATGGGCAAGCGGCGCTTCGAAATCGTGGGCGACGTGTTTATAGAACTCGTCGTACTGCTCCTGGGTGATGTCGGACTTCGACCGCGTCCAGAGGGCAGAGGCCTGATTGACCGTCTCGTCTTCGCTCGACGTGTTGGCCGCGCCCTTCTCGGCATCCCACGATTCCTTGGGCATGCGAATCGGGATCAGGATGTGATCGGAGTAGCGGCGGACGATCTCGCGCAGCTTCCAGCCCGACAGAAAATCGCTCTCTTCCGTGCGCAGATGCAGGATGACGTCGGTGCCGCGCGCGGCTCTTTCGGCCGGCTCGATCGTGTAGTCGCCCTCGCCGTCGGATTCCCACCGCACCGCCTCCGTGGAAGGCAGGCCTGCACGGCGAGTCACCAGCGTGACCTTGTCGGCCACGACGAAGGCCGAATAGAAGCCCACACCGAACTGACCGATGAGATTGGCGTCCTTGGCCTGATCGCCGGTCAGCTGCCCCAGGAAATCCCGAGTGCCTGATTTTGCGATGGTTCCGATGTGCTCGATCACCTCGTCGCGCGACATGCCGATGCCGTTGTCCGAGATGGTGATGGTGCCGGCCTGCTTGTCGAAGCTCACGCGAATCCGGAGGTCCGGCTCGGCCTCGTAGAGATCCTTGTTCGACAGGGCTTCGAAGCGCAGCTTGTCGCAGGCGTCCGAAGCGTTGGAGATCAGCTCCCGCAGGAAGATCTCTTTATTGCTGTACAACGAATGCGTGACCAAGCGCAGAAGTTGTTTGACCTCCGCCTGGAACCCGCGTTTTTCTCTGGTTTCCGTGCTCATGCGTATTCCTCCGAGAACGACCCCGAGGAGATGGGGACGGTCCGGATCCGTTCAAGACCCTGGAGCCCCCGCGGCACACATCGGCGTGCCTCACACCGAGCCACCTGCGCGGGGATTGCCCCGTCAGGTGCACTGGTGCAGCGCTTATCGCGATGCGACGGCAGCGCCCCGGACGCCGACCGGTGCAGCATCCGGCACCGACGCGATATCCACTTTGCCCTTGGCTGTCCGCTTCGCGGTGAAGGGCGCCTGCTCGACGTTCTTGCCGGCGTGGATGCGCACGGTGCCGGAGATCGTATCGCCCGTCACCTTGCCATTGAATTCATGCCGAACCGATGCCGCGCCGCTGCCCGTGTTCAGCCAGAACGTCACATCCTCGCCACGCAATCGCCCGCTCATGATCTCTGCGGGCTTCTGGTTGATGAGCGCTTTGCCGCTCAGCATCTGAAAGCGCTGGCCGAAATCGATATCCAGCGCGAGCGTCTGCCGCCCCACTGTGGCCGATCCCTTCCACTTGCCCGCCGCATTGGCCGGGACGTACCACATGTAGATATAGCTCACACCGGGGTTGCCAACGGTCTTCTCCGGCACCGAGAGCGTATCGTTGTCGTCGGGGCGCCATTCGCCCATGTGGTAATCGTGCGCGATCACGCGAGTCCCTGGCTTGAGCGCAAGAATGCGGGGGCGCAGCTTCTCGTTCATCTCCGGCAGCAGGTAGGTCGAGACGACCGTCGCCTTGGAAAGATCCGTCTTGAAGAGATTCTCCTCGACGAAGTGGGCCCGGTCGGCGATGCCCTCGCGGCGCGCCGTATCGTTCGCGATCTTGAGGAGCACGGTATCGAGATCGACACCGAAGCCGCGGGCACCGTATTGCTTGGCGGCCGTGATGACGATACGACCATCCCCGGAACCGAGATCGATGATGTAGTCGCTCGCGCCGACCTTCGCCATCTTCAGCATCGTGTCGACCACGATCTGCGGGGTCGGCACATACACGACATCGCCCACGCCCTCCTGGGCCTGCGCCGTACCCAGACATGCGCCCCAGACGACCACGCCCGCCAACCATTTCAATCCCACACGCTTCATCGAACTTTACCCCCAACCTCGTTTCGCCCGGCCTGCGCAGCGCTCGATGCGCTGCCACCCCGACTGCTGCGTTTCGCTGGCCGGGATGCGGACGAAACGTCATGCTGCAACTGCCGCCGCGTTACCGCAGCTCGCTTGCCCATCGAGCCTCGAACGGCGTCTGCACTTCCGCCGTACCGACGCCGGTGCGAACGACCCCTTCGATGACCTTCCCTTCGACGATACCCTCGAACCGGTGCGACATATCGTTGTCGACAATGATGAAGCTGATCGACTTGCCGTTCAAGCGCGGCTCCCATACGGCGAAATTCCGCTTCTCTTCCCGCGCGAAGGGCTCGATGCGCTGATGCGTCTGGCGGATCTCGATGTCGTAGGAGCGCATGCCCACGCCCGGCAGATTCACCTCGGTCTTCCAGACACCGGCCACCTGCGCCGGAATCACCCAATAGTAGATTCGGCGCTGCACGCTCACCGTGCGGTCCGGTTGCCAGTCGCCCATGTCGAAATCGTGCGAGAGGACCCGCGTGCCGGGACGCAGCATCTGGAACAAGCGCGGCCGCAGCTTGCGGTTGATCTCGGGCAACAGATACATCGTGACGACGGTGGCCGTGCTCAGATCGACGTCGAAGAGATTGCCCTGCCGAAACGTGACCCGATCGGTCACCCCCGCCGCCTTGGCGTTCGCGTGGCTGTCGGCGATCCGGCCCGGATCGATGTCGACACCCAGGGCGCGTGCGCCGAAGTTGGCTGCCGCCGTGACCGGGATGCGGCCGTCGCCGGAACCGAGATCGATGACGAAATCGTCGGCGCGCACATCGGCAAGCCGCAACATTTCATCGACGACCACCTGGGGCGTCGGCACATACGGTACATCGAAGGGCTGCGCGCCCACCTGCGCCGCGCCGAGCAGCAGCAGACCGACGACGAAATCGGCAACGAGCGTTCTGCCGCTGCGCTTGTCCATGAACGTTTACTGAATGCCGCTGCCGGCCTTCAGTTCGGCGAGTTTCGGATCGACCTCCGGCCCGATCAGGGTCTTGCCGGAAACGCGCCGCCCACGGAACGCCGTACCGCGCTGTGCGCCCGCCGCCGTGACGCTGCCTTCGATGGTCTCGCCGGCGACTCGACCGGCGAACTCATGCATCGAGGTTTGGCCGGAAGCGCCCGGCAGCGCGGCCTTGAAGGTCAACCGTGCACCGTCGAGCTTGACCTCCTGCAGTGGCACCGCCACCGTGCCCGCAGTCTCGACGGTGCCTTCGGCAAACTGAAACTTCTGCGTGAACCTGAGCGTGAACTCGCGGACCTGCTCGGCATTGCGCACGGTAAGCTTCCAGTCGCCGGTCACGTTCGCCGGAACGACCCAGTAATACACATGGCTCACCGGATCGCGTCCGACGGGCTTGCCGGGTGCGTCGAGCGTGAACTGGGCATCGGGTTTCCACTCGCCGAAGTCGTAATCGTGGGACACGAGCCGGGTGCCCGGGCGCAGTTCGCGCAGCAGCTTCGGCCGCACCATCAGATTCACTTCGGGGAGCAGATAAATGCTCATCACCGTCGCGCGGCGCACGTCGGTCTTGTAGAGATCACGAGCGTAGAACACCGCACGATCGGCGACGCCGGCCTTGGCTGCACTCGCATTGGCAAGCTGCACCAGCCGTGCGTCGTGATCCACGCCGAACCCGCGCGCGCCGTACTCCTTCGCGGCCGTGATCACCATGCGGCCGTCACCCGAGCCCAGATCGATGACGTAGTCCTTCGGCCCGACCTTCGCCGTATCGAGCATCGCCTTGACGACGTTCGACGGCGTCTGGACATAGGGGGTATCGCCGAAATCCTGAGCCTGGGCGCCCGCCGCAACCAGACACAACGCCGCAACCAGCTTCGTCCAGCGTCGCACGGACGCTTCTCGCACATGAAGTCTCAAACCAGTCACCTCTTGTCTGCAGCCGCGTAGGCCGCTGAATCGATCGCACGCGTCTGCCGATCTGC
>JBIKKL010000037.1:0-15887 GCA_044360365.1 Burkholderiales bacterium
GGCGGAAAATTCTGCCGCTCCGTGCAACCGCGGCCCGGATATCGATACGCTTCCCGTCATGGCTTCACCGGCGACGCGCCCTTCGAAGGACTGTCGGACAGGGCTGCCCTTGATATCCGTGACTACGTTGAAGGTCAGAACGTCACCGTTCAACCGAACGGAATCGACCTTGCGCACCTCGCCATCGATACGGACCAGCGCATCGACCTTCTGATAGCGCTGGACTGCGCGCAGTTCGTACTCGTAGCTGCGCCCGGCTACTTGCAGCCGCCACTGCCAGCGTCCGGCGACGTCGGCGGGTACGATCCAGAGGAATACCTGACTCAACCCGCCGGCGCCGAACTTCTGGTCGGAATAGAGTTCGGCGGTCACATCGGGCGCCCAGTCGCCCATGTCGAAGTCATGCGAGACGACGCGCGTACCGGGCTTGAGCACCGACAACAGTCTCGGTCTCAGCTTGAGATTCACCGCAGGCAGCAGATACATCGTCACAACGGTGGCTTGGGAGAGATCGGTTTCGAACAAGTCCTGGCGCACGAAGGTGGCCTTGTCCCCCACACCGTCGCGACGCGCGAGATCATTGCTGCGCGCAACCAGTTCCGGATCGAGTTCGACGCCCATGCCGCGGGTGCCGAGCCGCCGTGCGGCCTCGCGGACGATACGCCCATCGCCGGAGCCCAAATCGATCAGGTAGTCGCCGGCGCTCACCTTTCCCATGGACAGCATGCGGTCGACGACATCGAGCGGCGTGGGCACGAACGGAACCACTTGTGCAGACGCCGGGCCGACAAAGACCATCAACCAGAGCAAGACACCCACAAGCGGCCATCGGGACCCGCCCCGAAACGAACTCGCACGGCCTACGCTTCTCTGGTAGATTCCCACGCCGATTCGACCTTGCTGCAAGGCGGGCCGGGCTGGCACCGCAGGATGACTCTGCCCTCGACGGCCCTACGACAGGAACGCGACGCATCCGACGCAAAGTCGGGCCGCGCAGATTATACATACATCGCCCCATGCTCCTTCCCTACGCAACCATCTTCGTGACCGGCGGCGCCACGCTTGCGATGGAACTGCTCGCCTCGCGCGTGATGACGCCCTACTTCGGCGTGAGCCTTTACATCTGGACGGGCATTCTGTCGATTACTCTCGTTGCCCTCGCCCTGGGGTATTGGTGGGGCGGCCGATTGGCAACCCGTTACGCCGCCTCCGGTCGCTTCGACCGCCTGCGGGCTGCCTTCCTGCTCATGCCGCCTCTAAGCGCCCTGTCGCTGATTGCCGTCTGCCTCGTCTACCCGCATGTTTTCCCGAAACTGGCCGCCATGGATCTCGTCTCCGGCGCCTTCATCGCCTGCCTGCTGATGCTGGGCGTTCCGCTCGTCACCACATCCGCAATGAATCCCCTGCTCATCGCAATCCGTCTGCACGCGAAGTCCCAGGGGGACCGCACGGCCGACGCCGGCGCCGGCGGCGTGTTCTTCACGAGTACGGTCGGATCGGTCGCCGGTGTCGTCGTGACGGCCTTCTGGCTCATCCCCACGTTCTCGAACTTCGTTGCGCTCCTCGTCGTCGCGCTGAGCCTCGCGCTGTTGCCGCTCGTGGCCCTGATTGGTCAGACCCCACCGAACCCCGGTCGACGAACGCTCGCTATCGTGACCGGTCTCGCCATTGCCGCGTCGGCGGGCCTGCTGTGGCAAGCGGAAAACTATCTGGGGCGCATGTGGCCGGCGAAGCACTCGGGCGTGAACTGGTCGATCGAGGATTCGGTCTCTTCCCTGTTCGGCACCGTGAAGGTGCTCAAGAGCGAGCCCATCGACGACAGCGGTCTGTTCGTGCGGGTGTACTTCCAGGACGGCCTGATCCAGAACCGCATGTTCTCCGACGGCCGTTCGTTCTCGTTCTACACCTATGCGCTGGAAGCCCTGTCGATGATGTATCAACCGCAAGCGCGCTCGGCGCTCATCCTCGGCCTGGGCGCCGGCGTGGTACCGAAACACCTCGCCTCACGCGGCATGAAGGTCACAGCCGTCGAGATCGATCCGGCATCCTTCGAGGTTGCGAAACGGTTCTTCGGCCTGGACGAACGCAAGGTGGAGGGCGTGCAGGCCGATGCCCGGACTTACTTGCGCAAGTGTGTCGGCAAGTACGACGTCGTCGTCGTCGATCTCTTTCATGGCGACGGCACGCCGGATTATCTTGTCACCCGGGATTTCTTCGCCGATCTGCGCCGCTGCCTCACCCCAGGCGGCGTGGCCGTTTTCAATACCTTCGCCGACCTGGAACTGCCGCTCGCCTATGCGCACTTCCTGACGACGCTGCGCGCCGAGTTTGCGCATGTGCTTCTGCATCGCGACGACGACCGGGAAGCACGCCAGGTCAACAGCTTCGTCGTCGCCTCGGGGGAGCCGCTGCGAGCATCGCCACCGCGCCTCGACGGCGTACCTCCCGTCTATGCGGATGAACTCCAGCAGTTGTACACGAATGCGCGCCAGCTCGATAAGAGCCTGACCGATGGCGGACAAATCATCACCGATGCGCGCAGCGTGGCCGCGACAGACCTCGCTCGCGTCCAGATGGCCTATCGACGCGAAGTCGTCAAGAGCCTGCCGCCCGCGTTTCTGGTGAATTGATCCGGGCACTGCGCCCGGATCATGCATCCGAGCGCCGTCAGCGGCCCAGAATCGGCGCTGCCCCGACGCGCACCGCTTTCCACCGATGGCGCTTCGCATTGGGATCCATGCCCCATACGACCTCGCCTTCCATCGTGTCGCCGTTCACCGTACCGGCGTAGGTATATCGATGGCCTTTGGGATCCACGCCGAAGTCCGCCGCAAATTCGAACTTGCGGCCGATCAGACTTACGTTGCCGACGTCGCTGCTGCGGGAGCCAGCCTGCGTCTTGCCATTCACCATCTGAAACGTCTGCTGCAGATCGAGTATTGCTTCGGGCATCTTCACGCCATCGACCTGCAGGCGCCAGCGTCCGCCGACATTCGCCGGCACGATCCAGTGGTAAAGCGTCGTGCTGCTGAACCCGACGGCCTCGGCCTTCTCCGGCACATCGAAGCTGATACGGTTGTCGGGCAACCAATCGCCGAAATGGTAGTCGTGCGACACGATCCGCGTCCCGGGCTTCAGTTCCGCCAGGAGCTTCGGCCGCAGATTGGTCATCATCTCCGGGAGCACGTAGAGCGTCAGCACCGTTGCCTTCGTCAGATCGGCCTTGAAGACATCCTGCTGATAGAACTTCGCACGTTCCGCAATGCCTTCGCGCTTGGCCATCGAATTGCTGCGCTCGACGAGTTCGCCGTCGATGTCGACGCCGAACCCGCTCGCACCGAGCGACTTGGCAGCACTCCGCACGATGCGACCGTCGCCCGAGCCCAGGTCGATCACGAAATCACTGGCGGTCACCTTGCCGAACTGCAGCATGCGATCGACGATCACCTGCGGCGTCGGCACATAGGGACCGGCGGTCCGGGGGGCTTCTTCCGCGGCATGGACCACGGGCGAAAAAGCAAGTGCGGCGCCAACCAGCGCGCTGTTGAACGATCGCAACAACAATGTCATGGGCGGATATTCCTATTCGAATGTGCAACGTGGTAGGCAGCGCTTTGCTGCCGGCTTCAATCCCGCCCTTGAATACGCATGCATTCGAGGGCCACTTCCTCCGGGGTCGCGTTGCCGAGGTAGACAACCGACACTGCATTGCGCAACAGCGCGAACTGCGCACCGTCGAGCTTGTTCCTGATGGCGTCGCCGTCAAGCGCAGCCAGCACCTGCGAGAGCGCGTGACCCTGATCGCGGTATCGAACCGAGGTTTGGGCAACGGCATAGATCTGCTCGCAGGTGAGCCTCGAACCGGCGTCTGCGGCGAACGCCGGAGCCGCAAGCGCCATGACCCCGCACAGCAAGGGCGGCACTGGGCGCATGCGGGCCGAAGTCGAGGTCATGACGCTACGTTACCACACCGCTGAAAAGCCGCCTACGCGGCGCTGCGCCCCGGGAGCGCCGCAATCCAGGACAAACGGCGGCGACCGATCCTGTACACTGAAACTTCTGACACAGGACACTACGGTCGGGCGTCCCCGCTGCTGCCGCGTGTCCCCTATCCGCCCTTGAGCCTCTCGCGCATCTTCTGGCTGACGATCCTCGTTCACGCGGCCTTCGCTTCGATGCGGGTCACGGTGTCGATCTTCGGCCTGAAACTCGGCGCCAGCGCATTGACCGTCGGCATCATCATGTCGCTGATCGCCTTCTTGCCGATGCTGCTTTCCGTACACGCCGGCCGCGCAATCGACCGCATGGGCCCTCGCCGTCCAATCGTCGCCGGCACAGCGCTGATCGCCGTCGGACTCGGCATCGGCATCGCCTTTCCCCGCCTGGAAAGCCTGTTCGTCGTGACGTCGGTGTGCGGCCTGGGATTCATGCTCTTCCACATCGCCGTGCATCAGGCCGTGGGGCAACTCGGCGCCGACCGGGACCGCATGCGCAATTTCAGTCTGCTCGCCCTCGCATTCTCGACGTCGAGCTTCGTCGGTCCGATGCTGGCGGGCTTCTGCATCGACTGGCTCGGCTATCGCTGGACGTTCGCAGTATCGTGCATCATCGGAGTCGCGAGCTTCGCTGCCGCCCTGCACCTGAAGCCCGATCCGGTCCGCAGCGGCGAACCCGCACGCAATCGCAATCCGCGGGCGTTCGACCTGCTCAAGACGCCCCAACTGCGGCTCGTGCTCGGCGTCAGCGGACTGATGTCGATGTGCTGGGATCTTTTCAGCTTCGCCGTGCCGATCTACGGCGTGCGCATCGGCATGTCGGCCTCGCAGATCGGTCTGGTTCTGGGGGCGTTCGGCGTGGCAATCTTCTTCGTGCGCCTGCTCATGCCGATGCTTGCCAGGCACGCCCGGGAGTGGCCGATGCTGATTGGCGCCATGGTGCTCACCGCTGCCTCGTTCGCCGTTTTTCCGTTGGTGGAAAGCGGCGCGGTGCTGGCTGCCATTGCCTTCGTGGTGGGATTCGCCCTCGGCGGCGCGCAGCCCATGCTGATGACGCTCATCTATCGCGTGGCCCCCACGGGCCGCGCGGCCGAAGCAGTCGGCATTCGGACGCTGTTCCTGAACATCAGCCAGACGAGCATGCCCCTGGCCACCGGCGCCTTCGGCGCGGCCCTCGGCGTGGGCCCCGCCTTCTGGTTCATGGCGCTGCTGCTGGGCGGCACGAGCTGGCACGCCCGTCGCCAGGACAAGCTCAGCCGTCGCGCTTGAACACCGCCTCGATGTCCGCCGCGGGCACCTGTATTTTTACCCCCGAGCGCTCCTGCTGAAGCACCATCGGCACACGCGAATCCAGGTCACCCCAGCCGCGATTGAGCGCTTCGGTCATCTCGGCGAGGGCGAGGTTGCAGATGCGCATCGGCACACCGATCTCGCGGGCGAGTTCGGTGGCGAGCATGCAGTCCTTGTGCGCGAGCTTTAACGCGAAATCCGGCGGATCGTACTTGTTCGGCAGGAACTGCTTGCTCAACCGGTCGAAGGAGCGCTGGCGACCCAGCGAACACTGCCGAATGATGTCGAAGAGCGCCAGCGGATCGACACCGCCCTTCACCCCCATCGTAAACACTTCCGCAATGGCCGCCTGCATGGCGTATCCGGCCATGTTGTGCACGAGCTTCGCCACCGAGCCGGCGCCGATATCGCCCACGTAGAAGACCTGATCGCCGATCGAATCGAGCACGTGCTTGAACTTGTCGAACACGGGCCGATCACCGCCCACGATCAGGGCCAGCTTGCCGCTCTTCGCACCGGCCGGCCCGCCGCTGACGGGTGAGTCGAGCATGGGGATGCCGTTCTTCTTCAGATCGGCGTAAAGCTTGCGCACCACGGTCGGCGAATTGGTCGACAGGTCGAACCAGGGGCAACCGGCACGCAGGTTCTTCTCGAGCACCGCGCCGACCGCCTGGGCCTCCTTCGGCCCCGGCAACGAGGTGAGCACGACGTCGCATTCGCGCGCGAGCGTAGCGATGTCGTCGGCCCATACGGCACCTGCTTCGACGACACGCAAACTCGCTTCGCGACGCAAATCGTGCACCACCATGTCGAACTTGCCCTTGGTGCGGCAGTTGAATGCCATGTGCCCACCCATGGTACCGAGCCCGATGAATCCTACCTTCATGCTGATTCCCTCCTTCAAGACGGTTTAACTCGATGCTACGAACGATCGACGAGGCGGTTCAGAATAACCTCGACCGCATCGTCGGCGATTCGCTGCAGTTCCTGCGCCGTCCGGTTCTGGATCGGATGCGGCACGAAGACCACGGCCGGGTCGAACCCGAGGGCGGTCGACTGCGCCTCGACGGCCTGCGTGAACCCGGTGGTGACGACATTGACGCCGGGTATCCCGCGGCTGTCGAAGGTCATGAGGTCGTGCAGACTGCACGACGTGCAGGAGCCTCAATCCGAGAGCCCGATCACCACGGCATCGACTTCATCGACCACCTTCTGCACGATCTGCGGCGTTGCCACCTTGGCATTCGTCGGCTTGCCGTAGCGACGTGTCGCAAGACCACGCGCGTTCAATTGCATTTCGAGCCGGTCGAGAAACTCGGGGGTACGCGTCTTGCCGATATCGAACAGACCGATCGTCAGACCGTCCAGCGAAGATGGGGGCGCGACCCGCGGCCGCTTCAGCGGCTGGGTCTCAGCCGTGGGATCGCGCAGCCAGTGCGATGCCTGCATCGTCGTGCTCCTCGTCGTGATTGCTTGGTGGTATTCGTTCAATCGTCGATGGCCTTCGTGACGAACTGCAGCTCGTCGCGATTGCGGCCTGCCAGCCAGCCCGGCAGGATGGCCGAGAACAACCCGGCGGGTCCACCGGCGCGCACGAGTTCGAGACCGCCCTCGAAAAACTTCGGGATCCTCTCGTCGGCACGGTTCGTCGGTACGCCTTCACCCACGCCGTGCGCGCCGACGACGAGATCGTGCCCGGCACGCGTCGTCGCCTCCATCATTGCCTGGGTAATGCGCGGCCGATCCCAGCCGGCCTCACTGAAGATCGCATAGTGTTCCGGCGACAACACGACGACCGCGCGCGCCGATTGCACGAGTTTCGGGTGTCCGAGATTGCACAACGCCATGCCGAAGGAGCGTGCCAGTTCCTCCGGCGAACGCGACTTCTGATCGACGAACGCTTCCGGCCCATGTCCCTGGACGAGAGTCACCGTGGACATGCCAGGCGAAAACCCCCGGGCGACCGAGAGCGGCTGCCAGCGAGGATCGGATTCGTCTTCCGCGAAACACAGACCGATCTTGCTCGGCGCACCGAGCGTGGATCGGTCGACTTCCCCCGGGCGGCCGCCGCCGACGTTGCGCACCACGAGATTCAGCGCGCGACAAATCGTGCTGTTGGCCCGATTGCCTTGCCCGAGCGCATTGACGCCGCAGTTCATGCCGAGGCGCTTTGCGATCGGACCGTTGACGATCACGATCGGACTGGAGAAATAGGTCGTGGCGAGCACCCCATGCAGCGTGAACACGGGCTCCAGCGCGGCCTCGATCGCCGCGAGCACCACCGGCATGTACTCGGGCCGGCAGCCTGCCATCACCGCGTTGATCGCGACCTTCTCGACCGTGCAGGGCGCAAGATTCGGCGGAATCGCGCCGACGATCTCGTCGGGCCGTCGCTTCGAGCCGGCCAGCATGCGCATGACGCGAACATCCGTCGGCGGCACGACGGGAAGCCCGTCGCTCCAGCCGCGCTCATAGCAAAGTTCGATTTCGTCGTCGTAATCCCCATGCTCGACACGCCGGGCGGCGAGTGGCACGCCGCCATAGCGGGCCTGGAGATGCTCATGCACGCCGGGTTCATGCGTCTTCGACCCGCAACCGGGTGCGAACTCGCCGCAAGCCTCGCCCAGCGCCGGCACCCCGCTCAGCGCACGCCACTCCGAGCGCATCCAGCCCACGGCGCGCCCGACCTCGTTGCCAGCCGCGTAGCGCACCAGCGTGGGAACGAATTCGATGTCGGCGATGAACGACGCGCGCAAGGAACGATCATCCGTCACGTGCACACCGCACTTCGGAAACGAGGGATCGTCCTGGGAAAACACGGTCATCGATGCGCCGGCGCGCAGGAGTTCGGCGACCACCGGTTCGATCAGCTGGCAGGTGGGACAATCGCGCTTCATGAAAAGCGCCAGTCCCTCGCTGGGCAAGGCACGTGCTGCCGCGCCGCCCGCATCGTTTTCGTTCTTTGCCATCGCCGCCTCCGCACCACCGCCGAATCGCTCACGCCGATCGACCGCCATGATACGCGGGAATCTTCTCTGCGGCGCCGATGTCCGTTACCCTGTAGTCACTCCCGCCCGGAATGGTGCATCGATGCTTCCGCCCATCGCCTACGAACTCGCCGGCCTGCTGCTGTTCGGCCTGCTTGCCTGGCTCATCTGGAGCAGCCTCACGTCGCGCGATGCTGCCGTGAGCGCCAGTCGTAGCGCATGCGAGGCCGAAGGCTATCAGTTCCTCGACGACACGGTCGCAATCGAGTCGCTCTGGCCGGCACGCGACGCAGAAGGACGTCTGCACCTGCGCCGCGTTTACGGATTCGAGTACAGCGACACGGGGCTTACCCGACACAAAGGCAGCATTGTCATGCTCGGCGCGGATGTCCTTGCGTTGCGCATCGGGCGGCATGCGCCGCCTGCGCCGCTGAATCTTTTCTGAGCTCGACGAGCGCGCACGATCAACGGTTCTCGGAAGACTCGGCCGCTGCGCCTGCGGACCCCTGATCGAGACGACGCCAGCCCGTTTCCAATGCATCGATATCGAACGGCTTGACGAGAAAAAGATCGAATCCGGCAGCCAGCGCACGCACCTTGTCTTCCGATCGGCCATAACCGGTAAGCGCCACCAGTCGTACCTCCCTGCCTGCGACCGACGCACGTACACGGCGCGCGACCTCGTAGCCATCCCAACCCGGCAGACCGATGTCGACGATCGCCAGATCGGTGTGTCGGGCAAGGATCGCATCCACGCCGCTGATGCCGTCGCCCACCTCGGTGACGCGATGGCCGCGCATGCGCATCATCTCGCCCACCAGATGACGGTTGTCGGGATTGTCTTCGACGACCACGACATCGAGGGGGCGAGGCCCGGGTAACGCATCCTGCGGCGACGACGGCGAAGGCGCTGCCACCCGGGGCAGGCGCACCGTGAAGGTGGCTCCTCGGTCCAGCCCGTCGCTGCTGGCGTCGATCGAGCCACGGTGCAAGTCGACCAGACGACGCACGACGGTGAGTCCGAGCCCGAGGCCGCCCTGAGAACGGTCGAGCGTCCGCGCCCCCTGCGCGAAGAGATCGAAGATGCGCGGCAGCTCATCCGGGGCGATGCCGGAACCGGAATCGCTGATGGAGAGCACGGCGTCGTTGCCTTCGCTGAACACGCGAATCGATATGCGGCCGCCGGGCGGCGTGTACTTGCAAGCGTTGTCCAACAGGTTGGAGGCCACCTGCTCCAGACGCGTTTCATCACCGATGACCCATACAGCCTCGAGTTCCGTGACGACGGCGTGCCCGCTGCTGCGTCCGGTTTCGCCGAAAGTCTCCACCACGTGCCGGACCACCGCATCGAGCGCAAGCGTCACGTTGTTCAATTGCGCCTTGCCGGAGTCCAGTCGGGCGACGTCCAGCAGATCGTCGGTGATGGACGTCAGATGGCCGATCTGACGCTTGACCACATCGCGCGCCCGAGCGGCGACCTCCGGCCTCACATGCCTCATGTCGAGCACCGAGACTGCCGCCTTCATTGCGTTGAGCGGATTGCGCAGCTCGTGCCCGAGCATCGCAAGCAGATCGTCCTTCGCTCGACTGGCGAACTCGGCCGCGCTGCGGGATTTCGCCTCGGCGGCAAGCGCATCGTTGAGGGAACGCTCGCGGGCCGCAAGCAATTCCGCCCCGTCGATCAGCGCACGCCGCACGGTCTCGGCCTCGCCGATCGGCAGCGCCTCCTGCGGCAGCCGCCGCTCCCCGGACGTGAGCGAGGCCACCGATCGGGCGAGTGCCGTCAGCGCCCCGGTGATTCGACTGCCCAGCGTGTAGGCGAAGAGCGTGGCCAGTGCGCCGGCCGCGAAGACACTGAAGAGAATCATGAAGGTGGGCCGGCTCAGGGCTGCGTCGACGTCGGCTTGCGGCACGCCTGTGCCGACGATCCAGCCCGAGATGCGCGAACGGCTGAAGGCGGAGTAGTAGTGCCTGTCGTCGACGCCGCGCACGAGCATCGAACCCTCGGTACGTCCTACGGTGTGCGACAGATAGGATTGCGTCGAGCGCCGTCCGGCCCATTTTTCGTTGTGCAGGGTTCGCGTGACGATGCGCCCCGCGCGGTCGTTCAGCGTCAGCGTCGCTCGCTCGTCGATCGGGTAGCGCCGAAAGAATTCGAGCCAGGCCGAACTTTCGATCCCGATGTAGATTGCGCCCCGAAAGATCCCCGCACGCATGATGGGCATCGCCAGATAGGTCACGAAGGTTCCGGGCGCCGCCGGCACGTCGATGAGGTCCGAGATGATTCCCTGCGCGGATGCCTTCACTTCCCCGACAAGGGATGCGTCGACACGTGCCGCTGCCAGATCCGGTCTCCGATCCGCGCGTGCAACGACTTCCCCGTTCGGACCGGCGACGCCAATCATGCTCCACGCGGGATGATTGACGAGCAGACGTTCGGCGTGTGGCCGGAAGTCATCGATCGGCGAGGCGCCATCGAGGTCGACTGACTCGGACAGGTCGCGCAACTGGCGCATGGAATTGTCGAGTTCGGTATCGAGGGCAATACGCAGGGCGCTCACGCGTTCGAGAAAGCGCTGCTGGTAGGCATCCCGCTGCAGGTCCCACAAACCGAGCGTCGCCATCGCGGCCAGCACCGCCACGGGCGCGATGACCGCAAGAACGAGGATGATGAGCTGAGTCCGGATGGGCATCGTCGAATTCCTCGGCGCCGCTGCAGCGACGAATGCCCGGCGGACAGCGGAGAACCGCGAGCGTCACCATTGTATGCCATGCGCCCGAACCGGCCCGGGGAGCCTGTCGGACACGCCCCGCGTGCAGTAAGATCCAGCCCGATCGGGCAACACGGACACGCGGGGTATCGTCATTCATGGTCACCACACGGCTGCGTCTACTGCTCGCCGCCCTCAGCCTGATCGGCGCCGTCGATGCGTCGAGCCAGACGGACGTGTCGCGTCCGCTGCGCATCGTCGTTGCAGCCATGCCGGGTTCACCCGCCGACGAACGGATTCGCGCTTTGCTGCCGGAATTGCACACCGCCCTTCGCCGCTCGATCCTAATCGACAATCGCGGCTTCGAAGACGGCCTGCGCGCAGCACAGGCGGTGGCGCGAAGCGAACCGAACGGCAACACCCTGCTCCTCGGCACCAGTACGACCCATGCGGCAAGCCCAGCATTGGATCCTCATCTTCCCTATGATCCAGTCCGGGACTTCGTTGCGGTCACGCAGGTGTCCGCCACCGGATGGATCATCGTCGGCAGCACCCGCCTGCCCGGCAATTCGATCGACGCGTTGGTGCGCCATGCGAACGAGGGCAACCGAGGCGTCGCGTTTGGCGCAGAATCGCGGACCGAACGGCTCGCGGGCGAAGCACTCGGCCGACACCTGAAGATAGGCCTGCGCGCGGTGCCGCACGATTCGCCGATCGAGCGCATGCAGGCACTGCGGGAAGGCAAGGTCGATCTCGCCCTGCTCACTCCCTACATCGCACGTCCTCACGTGCACGCCGGACGACTGAAGGCCTTCGCCATCACCGGGGATTACCGCTCGCCCGCACTTCCCGAAGTGGCGACCCTGAGCGAACAGGGCATCGAGGGCTACGACGTGCCTTCCTGGGACGGGGTGTTCGCACCCGCCGGCGAACACCCGAAGAACATCGACGCCATCTACCGGGCAATACGGCAAGCGCTCGATGCCAACGGCGTACGCAACCATTTTCGCGAGCTGGGCGTAACACCCATCGGCAGTGCGCCCGCAGCCTTTGCTGCGCTCGTGCAGCGCGATGTCGCGGTGTTCAAACGCTTTGCCGCGCCAGCGGCCACGGTGGCGAGATGAAGCCCTTGCTCATCGTCGGCCTCGGCGATGTCGCGCGGCGCGCGTTACCGCTGTTGCGCATGCACTTCGACGTCTCCGCGCTCATGCGGGCTTCGAGCATGAGCATCGCGGGCAATGCGCCCACCGGCATTCGCACGATCTGCGGCGATCTCGATCATCCCGAGACATTGCAAGGGCTCGCAGGGCATGCAACGCACCTGCTGTACACCGCGCCGCCGCCCAACATCGGGAGCACGGATCCGCGCATCCACGCCCTGCTGGAAACAATCGAGTCCGGCCCAGCCGTGATCGAACGCATCGTCTACATCAGTACCAGCGGCGTCTATGGCGATTGCGGCGGAGCGATCGTCGACGAGACTCGACCCGTGCATCCGCACAGTGATCGCGCACGCCGACGCGTGGATGCGGAAACCCAGCTGATCGCGTTCGGGCGCCGACAAGGATGCCGCATCGTCATCCTGCGAGCCCCGGGCATCTACGCGCACGATCGTCTGCCGCTGCGGCGGCTGCACAATCGAACACCGGTCCTGCGCGAACAAGACGACGTCTTCACCAATCACATCCACGCTGACGATCTTGCGGCGATGTGCGCGGCCGCACTCACGCATCCGCGCGCCGAAGGCGTCTACAACGCGTGCGACGACCGCGCGTTGCGCATGGGCGAGTGGTTCGATCTGCTCGCCGACCGAGCCGGATTGGAGCGCCCACCACGGATCGCGCGCGAGGAGGCTTCCGCGGCAATTCCGGCACCCCTCTTGTCGTTCATGGGCGAGTCGCGTCGCCTGCTCAATACGAAGATCAAGCAGGAACTCGGCTTCGCGCTTCGCTACCCGACGGTGTATGACGGTGTGCCGGCCGTCGGCGATGATTCCCGGGCGTAGCTCAATGATCGCCCCGCCGAGGTCTGTGGGCCGCAGCGGGTGGGCTGTTCTCCTTTGCGTTTTGCTGAGCGCGTGCAGCAGCCTCGGCTACCGCGATGCGGGCGAGGAGCTCGCTTCATTCAAGGCGCTGAACACCAACAGCCAGGTTCGATACGGCCCGGGCGGCGAAGCGTACGCCCGTCAGGTCGCCCCGTTGATCGGCGATGCCGTCCGGCAGATCGAAGCGTTCCATGGTCGCGCGTTCCGCACTCCCCCGGTCGTCCATGTCTGCGGCGACGACGCCTGCTTCCACCGCTTCGTCCATGCCAAGTGGCATTTCACGGCGGCCGTCGTCTACGACAACCGGCTGCTGCTTGCGCCGCGGCTCTTCACGCGAGAACCCGGGCGGCTGCGACCGATCCTCATCCACGAGCTGTCGCATCTTCACATGGGGCAATACCGCGGCCACTACACGATGTCGATCCCGGTCTGGTTTCACGAGGGCCTCGCATCGCTCGCGGCCGACGGCGGGGGGGCCGATCTCGTCTCCGACGACGAGGCCTGGCAGGCCGCGCAGACGAGCAAGCATTTTCAGGCCGACGAGCAGCACCTGCCATGGCAGCGACGACACGCCCAGAGCTGGGGCTTGTCGATCAGCGTCTTCTATCGACAGTCCATGCTTTTCCTCGCCCACCTGCGGGCCCGGGATCCGCAGCAGTTCGTTCTGCTTCTGAATCGCCTGCAGGATGGCATGGATTTCGACGAGGCTTTCGCATCGACCTACCAGGCCAACCCGAATCGTCTCGCTCGGGCGTTCTTCGGCTGCGCCGACGACCGACTCTCCGTCGACCATCCGCTTTGCCAACTGCCCAACCCAGGGTTGTAACCCAGAGCCCAACCCTGGGTTGGATAACGAAAGGAGCTTGAACATGCTGATGACCACCACGCAGAACATCGAAGGTCGCCGCATCACCCGCTACGCAGGCATCGTCACCGGGGAAGCGATCATAGGCGCCAACATCTTCAGCGATTTTTTTGCCAAGGTGCGCGACATCGTGGGCGGCCGGGCCGGCGCGTATGAGAACGCCTTGGCGGATGCTCGCGAAGTGGCGATGAAGGAAATGGAAGAAGCCGCTCAGGGCCTGGGCGCCAACGCGGTCGTCGGCGTGGATCTCGATTACGAGGTGCTGGGGCAGACGAACGGAATGCTGATGGTGACGGTGAGCGGCACCGCGGTGATCGCCGAATAGCGTATCGGATGGCGTCCGAGGCCGGTGCTCGGAATCCAATGAACGCCGCTCAATGGCCTCCGGGCATCGGCACGATGCACAGATCCTGCATGGACGCCGCGTGCAATCCGAGCTGTACGAGTCCGAACAGCCCCATGAGGGCGACGACGACACCTGCCGCCCGTCGCAACCCCTGACGCGGCTTCAGATTCCCTGCCTTGCGAGCGAAGTAGCCCGTCGCGAGCAGGCTCGGCAGCGTACCGAGCGCAAACGCGCCCATGGTGGCTGCGCCGCCGACCAGGCTGCCGGTGCCCATCGCGAGCAGAAGCGCTCCGTAGACCATCCCGCACGGTAGCCAGCCCCAAAGCATGCCGAGAACCGCCGCACGCGCAGGCGTGGTCGCCGGGATCAAGGGCCGGGAAAGGGGCTCGACGTGTCGCCACAGCACACGACCGGCGGCCTCCATGCGCAGCGCGATAGGCGTATAACCGGCCACGTAGAGGCCCGCAGCCAGCAGCGCAACGCTGGCAAACGCGAACAGTGCATGATGAACGGCGAGCGTACCGCGAAACGCGAGACTTGCCTGCCCCAGTCCGCCGACGAATGTCCCGGCGAGCATGTAACTGAACGCTCGACCCGAATGATAGGCCAGCGTGAAGGCCACCGGCCGACTGCGACCGCCGGGGGACAACGACAATGCACCGACGATGCCGCCGCACATGCCTGCGCAATGTCCCCCGCCTGCCAGTGCGAGGAGAAATGCAGCGATCCAGGCCGCTTCGCTCATGCGCTGCTCGTCGGCGCGACCAAAGGCATGGTCAGATGACCTTGGAGTACCGCCGACGCTCCTGATCGGCGCGCAGGTAGCGATCGAACACCATGCAGATCGAGCGGATGAGCAGCCGTCCCCGCGGCGTCACCGTGATCCAGTGCCGATCGAGTTCGACGAGCCCCTCGGATTCCATCACCGCCAGATCACCCAGCTCGGTCGCGAAGTAGGTATCGAAATCGAGCAGCCATGAGGATCCGATCGCTTCCTTGGACAACTCGAAATGGCACATGAGCGCCTGGATCACGCAGCGGCGCACCAGATCGTCGGGCGACATCTCGAAGCCGCGCATGATCGGCAACCGATTCGCATCGAGACGCTCGTAGTACTCCGGCAGCGTGCGCACGTTCTGATAGAAGGTCGGGCCGAGCATGCCGATGGCACTTGCGCCGAGTCCCACGAGATCGCACTCGGCGTGCGTCGAATAGCCCTGGAAGTTGCGATGCAGACGCCCCTGCCGCTGTGCGAGGGCGAGTTCGTCGCCGGGCTTGGCGAAGTGATCCATTCCGATGTGGACGTAGCCCGCTGCGGTGAGGCGCCGAATGGCCTCCCCGAGTGTCTGCAGCTTGGCGTCCGGCGACGGGAGATCAGCCTCCAGGATGCGACGCTGGGGCTTGAACAGCGCCGGCAGATGCGCGTAGTTGTAGAACGCGATTCGATCCGCACCCAGCGCGATCACCCGATCGAGCGTATTCGATACCGTCTCGATCGTCTGCTTCGGCAGGCCGTAGATCAGATCGACGTTGATCGACCCGAAGCCGTGGGCCCGCCCCGCCTGCATCACTGCGGCCGTCTGCTCCTCGCTTTGAATGCGATTGATGGCGCGCTGGACGTCGGGATCGAAATCCTGCACCCCCAGACT
>JBIKKL010000307.1:0-6044 GCA_044360365.1 Burkholderiales bacterium
ATGAGGCGAAGTATCACGCCGACGACACGAACTACATCGTGCCCTGCGGACTGAGCGCGGAGCGCGAGCAGGTCCTGCAGGCACTTGCGCTTCGCGCATTCGATGCCGTCGGGGCCGAGTGCTGGGGACGCGTCGACCTGATGATGGACAAGACAGGCCAGGCCTACTGTCTGGAAGTGAATACGGTGCCCGGCATGACGGACCACAGCCTGGTGCCCATGGCGGCGCGGGCACGGGGCATCGAGTTCGACCAGCTGGTGTTGAAGATTCTGGGGGCTTCCCGTGTACGGGGATAGCGCAATAGCGGCATGGCAGCCGGCGCCAGGCGTGCAGGCAACCTGGCGGATCGCGGATGAGCACGATCGATAACGATGTGGGACAAGCCCGAGGTGTTGAATGCGATTGCGAACGCCTTGTTCGGCGTTGCGTTCCTGCTCGTGTTGTATGCGGGCTTCTTCGTTGTCGTGCGCCTGCCCATCTTCCCGCTGAGGGAAGTGCGGATCGTCGAGCAGCCGGCGCGTGTGGAACGCCCGGCCGTGGAGGCTGTCGTGCGCAGGGAGTTGCGTGGTACGTTTTTCACCATCGATCTCGCCCGTGCCCGCAAGGGTTTCGAGGCGATCCCCTGGGTGCGCAAGGCCGACGTTCGGCGCCAATGGCCGGATCGACTGGAGGTGCGGCTCGAGGAACATGTGCCCCTCGCTCGGTGGGGAACGCTGGGGCTCGTCAACGTGCAGGGCGAGGTGTTCGATGCGCCCTACCAGGGCAAGTTGCCGGTATTCAACGGTCCCGCGGAGGCCGCGGCGGAGATGGCGATTCAGTATGTCTATTTTCGCAAGAGCCTGGAGCCGCTCGGACAGGTGCCGGTGCAGTTGAATGTCTCGCCGCGGCGAGCCTGGTCGATCCGCGTCGATTCGGGCCTGACGCTGGAGCTCGGGCGCAGCGATCTGGAGAACCGGCTGGCGCGATTCGTCCTGAACTACGAGCGCGCTTCCCAAGTGCTGGGGCGGCGCGTGGAGTACGTCGACCTGCGGTACACGAATGGGTTTGCCGTGCGCGTGCCGGAACTCGCGCGAGCGGAAGCCAAGGAAAAGCGTAGATGAACAAACCGAAGGACAGCAAGAATCTGCTGGTAGCCCTCGACATCGGTACCTCGAAGGTCGTCGCCATCGTGGCGGAGATCAAAGTCGACGGCGCGCTCGAAATCGTCGGCATGGGCAGTCAGCCTTCCCGTGGCTTGAAGAAGGGCGTCGTCGTCAACATCGACTCCACGGTCAGTGCGATCCAGCGCGCGCTGCAGGAGGCCGAGCTGATGGCCGACTGCAAGATCAAGGAAGTCTACGCGGGCATTGCGGGCAGCCATATCAAGAGCTACAACTCGCACGGGATGGTCGCGATCAAGGACAAGGAAGTTACGCAACAGGACGTGTTGCGCGTGATCGACGGCCAGGAAGACGTCCGCGAGCCCCTCGGCATGAGCGGAGTGAGGCTCGAAGTCAAGGTGCATATCGTCACCGGTGCCGTCTCCGCCGCTCAAAACATCATCAAGTGCGTTCGTCGCTGCGGTCTCGAGGTGAGAGACCTCATCCTGCAGCCGCTCGCATCGGCGACGGCCACCATCACCGAAGACGAAAAGGATCTCGGAGTCTGCCTGATCGACATCGGGGGCGGCACGACGGACATGGCCGTCTTCACCCACGGCGCGATCCGCCACACGGCCGTCATTCCGATCGCGGGCGACCAGATCACGAACGATATCGCCATGGCGTTGCGTACCCCGACCAAGGATGCGGAGGATATCAAGGTCAAGCACGGCTGCGCGCTGCGCCAGCTGGCCGATCCGCAGCAGATGGTCGAGGTGCCCGGGGTGGGCGACCGCGGCCCGCGCCAGCTTTCGCGGCAGACGCTCGCCGAAGTCATCGAGCCGCGGGTGGAAGAACTCTATTCGCTCGTCCAGCGTGAATTGCGCGCCAGCGGCTACGAGGAGCTGCTTTCCTCGGGCGTCGTCGTGACGGGCGGCTCGGCCGTCATGCAGGGGATGCTCGAACTGGGCGAAGAAGTTTTCCACATGCCCGTGCGGCTGGGTACCCCGCGCTACCTCGGCGGCTTGGCGGGTGTCGTGTCCAGTCCGCGTTATTCGACGGGCGTCGGGCTGCTTCTCACCGGACTGGAGCAGCACCGCCACAACGAACTCGTGAAGATGCAAAGCGGATCGATCGGGCAGGTTTTCGAGAAAATGAAGAGTTGGGTCACCGGCAATTTCTAACCACACCAGGTCGCGGCAAAGCGGTCAGTCAGCTAACGACAAAGGAGACACACATGCCATTTGAGTTCATCGAAGCGCAGTCGCAGGAAGCGGTCATCAAGGTTTTCGGCGTCGGTGGCTGCGGCGGCAATGCCGTCGACCACATGATCGACAAGGGTGTCAAAGGCGTCGAGTTCATCGCCGCCAATACCGATGTCCAGGCGCTGCGTCGCAACCAGGCGAAGGTCCAGCTTCAGCTTGGCTCCGAGATCACGAAGGGGCTTGGCGCTGGTGCCGATCCGGAAGTCGGGCGTGCCGCGGCCATGGAAGATCGCGATCGGATCGCCGAACTCATCCGCGGCGCAGACATGCTGTTCCTGACGGCCGGCATGGGCGGCGGAACCGGGACGGGGGCGGCGCCGGTGGTGGCGCAGGTTGCCAAGGAATTGGGGATCCTGACCGTGGCGGTCGTTACCAAACCATTCTCGTTCGAGGGCAAGCGGCAAAAGCTCGCTCTTGAAGGACTGGAGCAGCTCACCGAGCATGTCGACTCGCTGATCGTCATTCCGAACGACAAGCTGATGAACGTTCTGGGCGAGGACATCACCGTCGACGAGGCGTTTCGTTCGGCCAACGACGTGCTGCACGGCGCCGTGGCCGGGATCGCCGAGATCATCAGCTGCCCCGGCATGATCAACGTAGATTTCGCCGACGTGCGCACCGTCATGTCCGAAATGGGCATGGCAATGATGGGGTCGGCCAGTGCGTCCGGGGTCGATCGTGCCCGCGTGGCAGCCGAGCAGGCGGTTGCGTGCCCGCTGCTGGAAGACATCGACATCCGCGATGCGCGCGGGGTCCTGGTGAACATCTCGGCGGCCAAAGGCACGCTCAAGATGAAGGAAATGCACGAGGTCATGAACACCGTGCGCGAGTTCACCGCTGACAGCGCGACGGTCATCGTCGGTGCCGTTTTCGACGATGCGCTTGCCGACTGCTTGCGGGTAACGCTGGTCGCTACCGGATTGGGTGCCGCCGCAGCCCGGCAGCAGCCGAAGCCCCTCAGCGTGGTCAAGACGGGTACGGACAACGCGCCCATCATGGTCGAACCCACTGAAGTCGACTACACGGTACTGGACCAGACGCCGGCGATCATGCGCCGCAATCGCGCGACGGTCGAGGCGCTGAAGCATTCCGGCGTCGAAGAGCTCGACATCCCGGCGTTTCTGCGCAAGCAGGCGGACTGACGGGAGCCACCGGACGTTCCTCGCCGGGAGGCGCTTCCGGCAAGGGGCATGAGTGCGAGCCTCGAACGAGGCTCGCACCCGGATGAACGCCTCGGGTGCGATGCAACATAATGTTACACTCGTGGCATTGTGCTCATTCTTCCCTGGCCGCATATTTCAGGCTTGGGGCGATTGGGGTGGGGGACCACGCAATCCGAAGGGATGCAGGCGGGCATGATCAAGCAACGTACGCTCAAGACCAAAACCAAGACGACGGGGGTCGGGCTGCACTCGGGTGAGAAGGTCACTCTTGTGTTGCGTCCGGCGGCCGCCAACACGGGCATCGTATTCACGCGCACCGATCTCGATCCCGCGCCGCACGCAAGGGCCGAGGCTACCTCGGTCGTCGATACCCGACTTTCCACCTGCATCAGTGTCGGGTCCGCCCGCGTCGCGACGATCGAGCACCTCATGTCGGCCTTTGCCGGTCTCGGCATCGATAATGCTTATGTCGACATCGACGGCCCCGAAGTTCCGATCCTGGACGGCAGCGCCGGTCCATTCGTGTATCTGCTGCAGTCTGCCGGGATTGAGGAGCAGAAAGCTGCCAAGCGATTCATTCGCATCCTAAGGCCTATCGAGATCCGCGAAGGCGACAAGTGGGCTCGCTTCGAGCCCTACGACGGCTTTCGCATCACGTTCACGATCGAGTACCGTCATCCCGTCTTCGCGTCGGGCGAGCAGAGCGTTTGCGTGGATTTTGCAGAAACCTCCTACATACAGGAGCTGAGCCGGGCCCGAACCTACGGCTTCATGCAGGACGTCGAAGCGATGCGTTCGCAGGGGCTTGCACTCGGTGGCAGTCTGGACAATGCGATCGTGATGGACGAATACCGCGTCCTGAACAGCGATGGTCTGCGCTACGACAACGAGTTCGTCAAACACAAGGTGCTCGATGCCATCGGCGACTTGTATCTCCTCGGACACCCGGTGATCGGGGCGTACGTGGGACACAAATCCGGGCACGCGTTGAACAATATGTTGGTGCGACGTCTCCTCGCGGAGCCCTCGGCGTACGAGATGGCAAGTTTCGAGCGTAGCGATGAGGCGCCGGCCGTGCTGCAGGCGCGGCTTCAACAGGCTTAGATCCTCGCCAGGCGTCTTTTCCGTGCAACCCATCGTCGTATGACTGCCGACTGCCGCGCATAAGGGGGCGACGCCGATGTTGATCGTCATACGGTTTCTGGGTTTTCTGTCCATTGCGACCATGGGGGTCGCAGTCCTGGCGTTCCTCGTGACGCGCAACCGCCGATGGCTGCGATTCGCCTACCAGGTACTGCGTTTGTCCGTCGTCACGGGGATCGTCCTGGTACTTCTCTACGCGTTGGAGCGCCTGCTCTGAAAATCCGCACTCGCTGATTCAACGGCGCCTAGCCAAACGCGCAAGAGCAGTTTTGAGCGGAGAGTCGTTGATTCGGTCCAGCGTATTCTCGATTGCAGACAAAGCATTTTTGCTCAATGGCTTATGCGGCGAATAGGGCGTCGAATAAGCGTTTTGGGCGACTTGCACATCGATACGCATTGAATTAAATTCGAAGCCGCTCTGGCGCAGCTGCTTCAGAATCCGCGGTCCGAGTTGGCGAAGTTTCGCGGCTACCGCGCCATTGTCTGCACACACGGTCAACACCGCCCCGCGAGCCCATCCAATGCGGCTTGAGTTCGACAGGTCCCGGGGCACGACTTCCAGATACACGCGCTGCATCTGTGCGACGCGGCGAGAAGCGACGGCGATCGATCCAAGTTCGTTCGCCGAGTCGAGTATGTCGCCAATTTTACGCGCGGGCATGGTTACCAGAGGCAACGATGAACATCATTCTGGTTTCGAGCAGGCGGCCGACGGCCAAGACCATCACCCTCGGGGGCGCACAGGTCGCGGTTGGGTTTGCCGGCTTGCTGGTCATTCTGTTTTTCCTGGCAGGGCTGATGAACTACGCGGCGCTTCGCTATGCCGCCGAATCGCGCGATTCACGCTTCTTCTCCTTGTTCTCCCTGGCGGCGCACGAAGAGTCCGATCGTACCCAGGCCTATCTGCGCGACAACCTCGACGCGATGTCCACTCGACTGGGCGAACTCCAGGCCCAAATCCTCAGGCTCGATACCCTCGGCGAGCGCGTGGCCCGCTTGGCGGGTTTCAAGCCGCAGGAACTCTCGCTCGGGAAGCCGGCAGCGCGTGGCGGTGCCCAGCCGTCGAGCCTGGCCTCCGCCCCACTGTCTTTTGCAGAGCTTGCGCGTCAACTGGACTTCCTCACAACGGCTGTCGAGGACCGCGGCGACAGACTCGGTCTGCTCGATTCGATCCTCACCCAGGACAACATCGAGAAGCAACTGCTCCCGTCGGTGATGCCCGTCAGCAGCGGCGTCTTTACGTCGAACTTCGGCTGGCGACTCGATCCGTTCAATGGCCACAACTCTTTCCACGAAGGCATCGACTTCATGGCGGCACCCGGAACGCCGATCGTCGCGGCGGCTGCAGGGGTGGTCGTGACGGCAGAGTACCATCCGCAGTATGGTAATATGAT
>JBIKKL010000506.1:0-3954 GCA_044360365.1 Burkholderiales bacterium
ACCCGCAACGTGATGGCCAAGGAAAAGGCGCTCTTCGACGGCCACCCCGTGGCGGCTGTTGCAGCCATGTCGAAAGACATCGCGGACGAAGCGCTCAAGCTGATCAAGATCGACTACGAAGTGCTGCCGCACGTGATCGATGTCGACGAGGCAATGCAGCCCAACGCGCCGTTGCTCTACGAAGACATGAAGACGCGCGGTGTCACGCCGGAACCGACGCAGGCATCGAACGTTTCGAAGAAGATCGAGATGAAGCTCGGCGATATCGAGGCCGGCTTCAAGATGGCCGATCAGATCGTCGAAATGAGTTTCAAGACCAAGCCCGTGCACCAGGGCTACATCGAGCCTCAGTCCACCCTCGCCCGCTTCGATACCGACGGTCAGGCGGAAGTGTGGTCCTCCAGCCAGGGCCACTTCATGATGCGCATCTACACGGCGAAGCTCCTGGGCATGCGCGTGGCCGATTTGCGCGTGCATGCGGCCGAGATCGGCGGCGGCTTCGGCGGCAAGACGATCTGCTACGTGGAGCCGCTCGCGGTGCTGCTCTCGAAGAAAGCCGGGCATCCGGTCAAGCTCATGACCACGCGCGACGAAGTGTTCCGCGCCACGGGTCCCACGTCGGGCGCATCGATGACGATCAGGATCGGCGCCACGAAGGACGGCAAGATCGTCGCCGCCGATGCGCTCTACAAATACCAGGCCGGCGCCTTCCCCGGATCCCCGGTCATGAACGCCTGCATGTGCGGTTTCGCCCCCTACGACATCCCCAACGCCCATGCCGTCGGCTACGACGTCGTTTGCAACCGGCCGAAAGCCGTAGCGTATCGCGCGCCCGGGTCACCCATCTCGGCATTCGCCGTCGAGAGCACGCTTGACGTCCTGGCGCGCAAACTCGGTATCGATCCGATCGACTTCCGCCTCAAGAACATCGCCAAGCCAGGCACGCAGATGCTCTCCGGCGGGAAGCTGGCCCATGCCGGCTTCGCCGAGACGCTGCAGGCGCTGCAGAAGCATCCCGCTTACAAGACCCAGCTCGGCAAGAATCAGGGCCGGGGCGTGGCTTGCGGCTACTGGTTCAACGGCGGCGGCGAATCGAGCGCAACGATCCAGGTGAACGAGGATGGCACCATCGTCCTCGCGACCGGCAGCCCGGACATCGGCGGCTCGCGCGCCTCGATGGCGATCATGGCAGCGGAAACGCTCGGCATCGATTACGAGAGCGTCCGTCCCATCGTCGCCGATACCAATTCCGTGGGCTTCACGCAGGCCACGGGCGGCTCGCGCGTCACGTTCGCCACCGGCATGACGGTCGTCAACGCCTGCAACAAGGTGATCGACGATTTGTGCAATCGGGCTGCGAAACTGTGGAAGATCGACCGCGCCGACGTAATCTGGGAGAACGGCCATGCCCGTCCGGCCGGTGGCCGGGCCGGCGAGTTCGAACCGATGTCGCTGAAAGCCATTGCAGCCAAGCGCTCGGCGACCGGCGGCCCCATCACGGCCTCCGCATCGGTCAACGCCGAAGGTCAGGCCCCCGGTTTCTCCGCGCAGTTCGCCGACGTCGAGGTCGACCCCGATACCGGTCATGTGAAGATCGTACGCTACGTGGCGGCACAGGACGTCGGTCGTGCCATTCACCCGGCGTATGTCGAAGGGCAGATCCACGGCGGCGTTGTGCAAGGGATCGGCTGGGCCCTCAACGAGGAGTACATCTACGACAAGAACGGGCGCCTGGAGAATCCGGGCTTTCTCGACTACCGCATCCCGGTGTGCTCGGATCTGCCGATGATCGAAGCCATCATCGTCGAAGTGCCCAACCCCGTGCATCCTTACGGCGTGAAGGGCGTGGCGGAAGCCAACATCGTGCCGCCGATGGCAGCGATCGCCAATGCGATCGAGCAGGCGACCGGCAAGCGGCTGACCGATCTGCCGATGTCGCCGCCGAAGGTATTGGCAGCGCTCGATAGCTGATCTGCGGCTTAACCCGCGAAGCGGCGCCGTCGTCCGACGACTGGCGCCGCTTTCTTTTTGCAGCGGGTTCGGCAAATGACGCCCGGTGCGTGGCGTTCCGTGCTGGCGGTCGCCAAGCGTGCCGATCACCCCGGCCCCTGATCGGCACCTTGCCGGTTCGCCTCGCGGAACCTACAATTGATACACAAGTCGTATTAATTGATACACAAGGAGCCGCCATTGAGCGCCGTCTTCCCACAGCCGGAACCGGTCGATCTGCATCAGCGCAGCCGCCGCGAACAACTCGCCCGGATGGTCGTGCAGCTTTTCGACCACTGGCAGCTCGCGGCCACGGATCAGGCCACCCTGCTCGGACTATCGTCGGACTCGCGCGCAACGGTCGCCCGCTATCGCAAGGGCGAACCGATCGCGGACAGCACCGATCTCCTCGCTCGTGCCGGCCACCTGCTTGGCATCCACAAATCGCTGAGGATCATGTTTCCCCACGATCGCGACCTCGCCTACCGCTGGGTATCCACACCCAACCGGCGCTTCGGCGATCATGCGCCACTGGAGATCATGAGGCAGGGCTACGAGGGCATACTCGCCGTGCGACGGTTTCTGGACTTCGAGCGCGGAAGGTAGATGTCCGAGCATCCGCATTCCGGTCTTCTCACGCACATCGTCGACCATCACGACGATCTCGTCCGCAACATCAAGGGCATTCGCCGCTCGCAGGACCTCTTCGACGACCTGTCCGATCGCCCGGATGACTGGAGCGTTGCCATTGCTGCGGAGGCGGCCGCGTATATTCCCAGCGATATCCCGCTCATTACGCGGCCCTTCGACTACGGCTCGGTCATCACCTATCCCTTCGTCAACTTCAATGCCCAGGGCACGCGCTTCTCGGACGGGCTCGATTACGGCGTCTGGTACGGCTCCTTCGACATCGAAACCACCGTGTACGAAACCGTGCACCATTGGCATACGTTTCTCCTGGACAGTTTCCCCACGCTCGACCGCGAGATCATCGGCGAGCGGCGCATCCTGCGCACCCGGTGCGATGCTCTGCTCATCGACTTGCGCGGCAAGGAGGCTAATGAGAAGCGACTGATCGACCGCAGCGACTATCGGTACACCCAACAACTCGGCCGCTATCTCAAGGTGCAGCATCAAAACGGATTGCTTGCACGCTCGGCGCGCTGCAGCGGCACGAACGCAGCGATTCTCACCGCGGATGTCCTTTCGAATGCACGCGACCTGTCCTTTCTGACCTATCGCTCGAATCCCACCCGCGATGCCGTGCGGGTCGAGCGTACCCCCGGTCGAAAATGGATGGAGCTTCGACCGAGCAGTCTGCGGTGACAGCGTAGACGGAAAACCGGGGCTGTCCCCGATCGAGGATTTTTTGGCTATCCTCGGGGGTCCGTCCAACGAGATCGGCATCGCAGCCGGCAACAACCCCACCGCTCAAGGAGAAGCACGCCCATGGCAGAGGCCCACGCCCTCGCAGGCATACGCGTCATCGACTTCGGACAATACATCGCCGGCCCCATGACCGGCATGCTCCTGTCAGACTTCGGCGCCGACGTGATCAAGGTGGATCCACCCGGCGGGCCGCGCTACCAGACCGCCGCCAATGCGACGTGGAATCGGGGCAAGCGCAGCATCGTCCTCGATCTCAAGCAATCCGATGATCTCGCGACCGCCCGCAAACTCATTGCGACGGCGGATGTAGTCATCGAGAACTTCCGCCCCGGCGTGATGGAACGCCTCGGTGTCGGACCGAAGGCGATGACGCAAGCAAACCCTCGGCTCATCTACTGTTCGCTGCCAGGATTCGGCAGCGACGATCCTCGCGCCGGCATGCGCGGATGGGAGGGTGTCGTCGCAGCACCCACCGGCTGCTACAGCTCCAACGCCTATCTGGAAAACACCACCCGGCCTGTGTACACGGCAGTACCCTTCTCGTCGGCGTTCGGTGCGTTCCTCGGCGCATGCGCA
>JBIKKL010000308.1:0-6012 GCA_044360365.1 Burkholderiales bacterium
GGCGCATCCTTGCCGTGGAACGCAATTTCGACGCCGGCCCGGAGTTGGCCGCACTGGTTGCCGATATGCTCGATGAGATCGATCTGCTCCGGGGGCGGTTACGTCGGGCCGGTATCGACTGATCCGTGACTGCGTCGGCGAGACGTTTCGACTGGTTGCACCGGTATCCCTTTCTACGTCAGCCGGGCTAAACTCGCCTGACATGTCGAGGCGATCGGAGGAGGCGCGATGAAGGTTCCGGAATTGGTAGCGCGTTGTGCGGCAGCGGCGGAACAAGCCGATCCCATGCGTGCGGTGCGCGAGGTGGTCGAAGGGCTCAAGGGCGATCTGCAAGGGCTGGAGCAATCGTTGTCCTATGTCTCCGGCGTCGGAGGCAACGCGCGGCAGGTGTTCTATCGCGCGCCCAATCTCACGTTGCTGAAGGTGCGCTTCCCCAGCGGTCGGCGCACGCCGCCGCACGACCATGGCACGTGGGCGATGATTCTGCTGCTGTCCGGTCGGGAGAAGAACACGGTCTATCGCAAGGAAGCCTCGGGGCTGCGCAAGGCGGGCGAGATCATGCTCGAGCGCGGCTCGATCCTGCCCATGCTCGCCGATACGGCACATGTCGCCGAGTGCGTCGGCGACGAACCGGCGATCGGGCTGCACGTCTACGGCGGCGACATCCTCGAATTGCCCCGCAGGATGTGGAATCCGACAACGCTCGAAGAGCATCCGCTGGATTGGACGGTGTACGAGGGCTTCGCGCAGATGGCCTCGGCCGCGTCGAGCGCACCGGGGAACTGAACGGGTCGTCGAACGTCGATCGCGAGGGATCGAAGTTCGATGCCATCGACGGGCACTGCCCGGGCAGTAGCGCGGCGCGTCAGCGCGCCGCTCGACGCACCTCCCCGCCATTGATCAGCAGCACTTCGCCGCTGATCCAGCGCGCATGCGGGCCGCACAGGAAGCGTATGGTTTCTGCGACTTCCTCCGGCGTGCCCGCGCGGCCGAGCGGGATGCTGCTCACCCGCTTTTCCCACTTTCCCTGATCGCGCAGCATGTCGATGCGTGCGGTATCCAGGAACCCCGGCGCCACGACATTGACCGTAACGCCGTGCGGACCGAGTTCCTCGGCGAGGGAAGAGGACAGTGCATGGACTGCGGCTTTCGATGCGGCGTAGGCCGAGAAGCGTTCGGTGGCCTTGAGCGCTGCGCCGGACGAGATGCTCACGATGCTGCCGCCCCGACCTTGACGGATCAGTTCCCGCGCGACGTATTTGCAGCAGAGCATCGTGCCATTGAGATTGATGTCGACGATGCGCTTCCACATCGAATCGTCGAGATCGATCACCGGGACGCGATCGTCGCCGCGCGCGAAGGTCGCGTTGTTGATCAGGATGTCGATGCGGCCCAGCTCCGACACCGTCTGCCGCACGAGGGCCTGCACGGCCGCGCTGTCGGTGACATCGCAATGGATCGCGAGCGATCGAACCCCCAACGCGCGCACTTCCTCGGCGATGCTTTCGGCACCGCGCCAGTCGCTCTCGCGTTCGTCCGCGGGCAAATGATCCCGTGACTTCGTGCCGCTGCCCGTGACGACGACATCCGCCCCGGCGCGGGCGAGACACAATGCCATCGCACGGCCGAGCCCGCGCTTGCGGGTGGCGCCCGTGACGATCGCGACTTGGCCCAGCAACTCCTGATCCGGCATGTTGAGTATCCTCTGGTCGGTGTTCGTGACGTTCGGCAAGCGACGAGTCGATTGTCACCGGCGAGTTATGCGTCAATAATCGGGCCTCCATGATAGTGAAGTCGGGAGGTCTCGGGATCCCCTGCTGACGCTTGGAACCCACGCGGCGCATGCTGTCATCTGCAGCCGGTCGCCGTCGCCCCCGGGAGGAGAACGCGTGCAGGGCAGGAACGCCACTTGAGCGCCGTGGTCGATACATCGGTGCTCGCCCCCTTTCGGGTGCGCAATTACCGCTTTCAGTGGCCCGCCGATCTTGCCACCTCCTGGGCGTTCGAGATGGAGACGCTCATCCTCGGCTGGTACGTCCTGGTGAAGACCGGGTCGGTCACCATGCTGACGCTCTTCGCATCGCTGCAGTACATCGGCACGCTCGTCGCGCCGGTGTTCGGCACGCTGGGCGATCGCTTCGGTCACAAGCGCACGGCCTGCTGCATGCGTGCAACGTATGCCTTGCTGGCCAGTTCGCTCATGGTCTTCGCCTTCGTCGACATGCTGAATCCGGTGCAGGTGTTCGTCGTCGCTGCGTTGATGGGCGTCGTGCGTCCGTCCGATCTCATCATGCGTTATGCACTCATCGGCGCGAGCATGCCGAAGGATCAGCTGCCGGGCGCGTTGGGCGTGGCGCGCACGACCCAGGATTCGGCCCGTGCCGTCGGCGCATTGGCGGGGGCGGGCCTGGTTGCCAGTGCCGGCATGGGCCCGGCCTACGCCGTCATCACCGTGCTTTATCTGGCGAGCCTTTTCCTCACCCTGGGTGTGAAGGTCGCCCCCAACGCGCGTCCGACCGATGCCGCCTCGGCGACGCCGCTGCGCGAAATCAAGGACGGCATGGGTTACGTCTGGACACGAGGCCATCTGCTCGCCGCGATGCTGCTGGCGTGTCTGGTCAACATGACCGCCTTCCCGCTGCACAACGGCCTCATGCCCTATGTCGCGCGGGAGATCTACCAGACCAATCAGACCGGTCTCGGCTATCTGGTGGCGAGTTTCGCCGCAGGCGCGCTGTGCGGCTCGCTGCTCATGACCCGAATCGCGTCCAAACTGCCCTCGGCGCGCAGCATGCTGGTCTTTTGCATATTCTGGTATCTGCTGATCATGGTGTTCGCCCGCATGCCCACGCATGCGAGCGCTTGTGCCGTGCTCGTGTTGACGGGGTGCATGCAAAGCATCGCGATGATCTCGATGTCGAGCATGATCCTGCGCAGCACCGATGCACGGTTCCGCGGGCGCGTGATGGGTATCCGCATGCTTGCCATCTACAGCCTGCCCATCGGGCTCGTGTTGGCCGGCCAGCTGATTCCGCTCATCGGCTATCCGAACACGGCTACGCTCTATTGCCTTTTCGGTATTGCGTGCACCGCCTACATCGGCTGGCGCTGGCGCGAACACGTCTGGCGTGCCGACGCCGCATCGAACTCAAACTGATGAACAGCCTCCGGCTTCGACGTAACGAGGCAAGATCCGATCCGGATCGTTCGGCGGGAGCGCATACGCCTTGAGCACGAGCCCGTCCACGAGCAGATCGGTGCTTGCGCCGTTTCGCGTTCGCAGTTTTCGCTTCCAGTGGCCGTCGGATCTCGCGACCTCCTGGGCCGCCGAGATGGAGATGCTCATTCTCGGCTGGTACATCCTGACCGAAACCAAATCTGTCGTGCTGTTGACGCTCTTCGCGGCGCTGCAGTGGATCGGCACCCTCATCGCACCGATGTTCGGCGTCGCGGGGGATCGTCTCGGGCATCGCAACGTGCTATGCGGGATGCGGGCGCTTTACGCGCTGCAGGCGGGCGCATTGATGATCCTCGCCTTCGCGGATCTCATCAGCCCACTGGCGGTGTTCCTCATCTCGGCGGGGATGAATCTCGTGCGTCCATCGGATCTCGCCATGCGCTACGCGCTGATAGGCGAGTCGATGCCGCGGGAGCATCTGATGCCGGCCACCAGCATCGAGCGTACGACGGTCGAGTCCGCACGGGTGTTCGGTGCATTGACGGGGGCGGGGCTTTTCGCCGCCCTCGGCATGGGCGCGGCCTACACCGTGGTGACCGGGTTCTACCTGTTGGCGTTTGCGTTGACGCTCGGCGTGCGCGTGGAGCGCAAGGCTGCTTCGCGATACGGTGCAGCAGGTACCGCGACGCCTGCATCGCCCTGGCGCGACGTGAAGGAGGGCTTCGGTTACGTGCGCGGATCACCCATTCTCGTGGCGACGCTGCTGCTCGCGTTCCTGGTGAATCTTTCGGCGTATCCGCTCACGCTGGGACTGTTGCCCTACATCGTGAAGGATGTGTTGCACGGCACGCAAACGGGGCTCGGCTACGCGACGGCCAGTTTCGCCCTGGGCGCGCTGAGCGGATCGATCGCGTTGACCCGCTATGGCGGCGCCATTGCTGCCGGGCGGTGGATGTTCGGCTTCGCGCTCGTCTGGTACGCGATGCTCGCGGTGTTTGCGCTCCAGCACACCCTGACTGCGGCCATCGTCGTCCTGTTCTTTGCCGGATTGGCGCAGAGCTTATGTCTGGTTCCGATGTCCGCGATCCTGCTGCGTCATGCCGACGAACGGTATCGCGGTCGCGTGATGGGCATACGCATGTTCGCGATCTACGGTCTGCCGGTCGGGCTGCTGCTGGCCGGTCCGCTGATCGAGAGCGTGGGATTCACTTCCATGGCGATGCTCTACTGCATCGTCGGTTCGCTGGCGACCCTCGCCATCGCGCACCGTTGGCGTCGTCACATGTGGACCGCAGACGCCGCAGCCAATCGTCGCTGACGACGCGGCTATCCCCTTTCGTTCGGAAAAGTCCGACAATCGGTGCCTCACGACTTTGGAGACGCGTGCCATGGCATTCGACGCCCAGGCAGCCGGTGTGTATGTCATCGCTGCCACGCCTTTTCATCCGGACGGACGCATCGATACCTCTTCGGTGGATCGGCTCACGGATTTCTATCTCGCGGCCGGCGCGACCGGGATCACGGCCCTCGGGGTCATGGGCGAGGCGCCGAAGCTCGACGCCGAAGAATCGATCGCACTGGTCCGGCAGATGGTTAGACGCGCGGGCAACGTGCCGGTCGTCGTCGGGGTGACCTCGCCCGGCTTCGCACCCATGCGCGCCTTGGCTCGCGGGGCGATGGAGGCTGGTGCGGCCGGCGTGATGATCGCACCGCCCAACACGCTTCGTACCGATGACCAGATCGTCACCTATTACGCTCAGGCGCGCGAGGCCATTGGCGCCGACGTGCCGTTCGCTCTGCAGGACTATCCGCTGGGCTTCAGCGTCGTGATGACCCCTCAGGTGCTCGCGCGCATCGTGGCGCAGAATCCGAGCTGCGTGATGCTCAAGCTGGAAGACTGGCCTGGGCTCGAGAAGATCTCCGCGGTGCGAAATCTCGAACGGGAAGGGAAGATGCGGCGCACCTCCATACTCACCGGCAACGGCGGCATTTTCGTCGATTTCGAACTCGAGCGCGGCGCCGACGGGGCCATGACCGGATACGCGTTTCCCGACATGCTCTCGGAGTTGGTCCGGCTGTCGGCAGCGGGCGAGCGCGATCGGGCGCACGATCTTTTCGATGCGCATCTGCCGCTCATGCGCTACGAGCAGCAGCCGGGCGTCGGCCTCGCTGCGCGCAAGTACGTGCTGTTCCGTCGTGGCGTGCTCGCTTCCGATGCGCAACGCAAACCGGCAGGGGTCCTGAGTGCCGCCGGGCGAGCCGAAGTGGAGTACCTGCTCGCGCGGCTCGGACGGGTCGATGCGCGTGCGCGACTCGGTCCCGCGTAGGGATCATTATCGGGATGAGCGCGGGGCGTCGCACTGCGCCATGGTTCGCGACCATTGCCCTCGTCCGTCCTATCCAATAGCATGAAGCACGTCCATGATGTGCACGTGGCCGTGCGCAACATGCTTCATTTTCACCTGGATCCGCCGCACGCAGGGACGGATCGTTTCGACGCGAAGGAGTCCTGATGGGCACCAAGTACAACGTTCTGATCATGGGGGCGTCCTACGGGTCGCTGCTGGCGACCAAATTGCTGCTTGCCGGACATACCGCCAAGCTGGTTTGCCTGCCTGCCGAAGTGGCACTGATCAACAAGGAAGGTGCCGTCGTCCGCATGCCGGTGCGAGGTCAGGAAGGGCTCGTCGAAGTCAATACGCGTACGCTCCCCGGGACACTGACCGCCGAAGGCCCCGACACCATCGATCCGTCGCAGTACGACCTCGTCGCGCTCGCGATGCAGGAGCCTCAGTACCGCTCCCCGGGCGTGCGTGAACTGCTCGACAAGGTGG
>JBIKKL010000309.1:0-6011 GCA_044360365.1 Burkholderiales bacterium
GTAGCAGCCCGCGTTCATCGCCAGCGCACCGCCGATGGTGCCGGGCACACCAGCGAGAAATTCGGCACCGACGAGATCATGCAAGGCGGCGAACCGCGCGAGCTTCGGGCTGGCTGCTCCCGCCCCCACGCGAATCGCCTGCTCACCGACGCGTTCGATCGATCCCAGCACCGAATGTACGAAGACGACTGTCCCCGGGAAACCGCCGTCGCGGACGAGCAGATTGCTGCCGAGCCCGACGAACATGACCGGCTCGCCAGCCGGCAGACCCGCGATCATGAGCGCCAGATCGGCGCGATCCGCAGGCAGGTAGGCACGCTTCGCCGTCCCGCCGGCGCGCCAGCTCACGTGTTTGGCCATCGGCTCGTTTTCGAGCCATCGGCCACGCAGCGCGTTCGGATGTTGGATCTCGGCCATGTTCATTTCTGCGCACCGTCGCGCGAGCCATGCAGCCAGGCGGGGACGTTGCCGATCGAGCCTGCGCCCATCGTCACCACGACGTCGCCATTCCTGGCAGCAATGAGGATCGCGTCCGGCAATTCCGTCACGTGCTCCACGAACACCGGCTCGACCTTGCCCTGGACGCGGAGCGCCCGCGCGAGCGCACGGCCGTCCGCCGCGACGATCGGCGCTTCTCCGGCCGGATAGATTTCGGTCAGGACAAGCGCATCGACCGTAGAAAGCACCCGGACGAAGTCTTCGAACAAGTCGCGCGTGCGGGTGTACCGATGAGGCTGAAACACGAGTACCACGCGACGATCGGGATAGGCGCCTCGAACTGCAGCGAGCGTCGCCGCCATCTCGACGGGATGATGCCCATAGTCGTCGATGAGGCTGAAGCTGCCGCCGTCGGGCAGCGCAATGTCTGCATAGCGCTGAAAGCGTCGTCCCACCCCACCGAAGCCCTTGAGCGCGCGAACGATGGCCGCATCGGACGCACCCACCTCCGTACCGATCGCAATCGCCGCAAGTGCGTTCAGGACATTGTGCTCGCCGGGAAGATTGAGCTCGACATCGATCTCGGGCAATACGTCACCACGGCGGCGATCCAGATTGCGGATCAGCCGGAAGTGCATGCGTCCGCCGCAATGCCGTATGTCGACCGCACGAACCTGGGCGACGGCGTCGGTACCATACGTGACAACGGGCTTCGCGATCTGCGAAAGAATCGAACGCACGTTGGCGTCATCGATACAAACCACGGCCACCCCGTAAAAGGGCAACTGCTGCAGGAAATCGATGAAGGCCTGGCGCAGCCGATCGAGCGACTGGCCGTAGGTCTCCATGTGATCCGCATCGATGTTCGTCACGACCGCTGCCACCGGCTGCAGATGCAGGAACGAAGCGTCGGACTCGTCGGCCTCGACCACGATGAACTCGCCGCTGCCAAGTTTGGCGTGCGACCCGGCGCTCAAGAGTCGTCCGCCGATGACAAAGGTCGGGTCCATGCCGGCCTCGGCAAGGATGCTCGCAACGAGGCTGGTGGTCGTCGTCTTGCCGTGGGTGCCCGCCACCGCGATGCCCTGCCTGAAGCGCAGCAGTTCGGCAAGCATGAGCGCTCGCGGCACGACGGGTATGTTCAGCTCACGAGCATGAACCACTTCCGGATTGTCGTTCGCCACGGCAGTGGAGACGACGACGACATCCGCGTTCTCGACATGGGCCGCATCGTGCCCTCGCGCAACGACGGCGCCGGCCTCCGCCAGGCGTTCGGTCGCTGCATTCGACGCGAGATCGGATCCACTGACTTCATAGCCGAGATTGAGCAGCACTTCGGCGATGCCGCTCATGCCGGCACCTCCGATACCCACGAAGTGCACGCATTTGACCTTGTGCCTCATCGCGCGCCTCCTGCTGCAGCGACGCACGCATCGGCGACCTGGGCCGCGGCCGCGGGACGCCCGAGCTTGCGCGCGCTGGTCGCCATCTCCAGCAGCCGCATTCGATCGAACCCGCTCAACATTGCGGCAAGGCCTTCGGCCGTCAACTTCGACTGCGGCACGAGCACCGCCGCGCCGCTCTCGGCAAGAGCGGCCGCGTTGCGCGTCTGATGATCGTCGATCGCATACGGAAACGGGATCAGCAGGGCACCAACGCCCACCGCGGCAAGTTCGGCCAGTGTCGTTGCACCGGCCCGACAGATGACGAGATCCGCCGACGCAAGTTCCGAGGCGACGTCTTCAACGAACGCTTCGCACCGAGCGTCGACGCCCGCGCGCGCGTAAGCCTCGCGCACGACCTCGATGTGCTGACGCCCGGCCTGATGCATGACGAGGGGGCGTTGCTCCGCCGACATCGATCCGAGCGCCTGGGGAACGATTTCGTTCAGAGCCTTCGCTCCAAGACTCCCGCCCAAGACCACGATGCGCAGCGGACCGCTGCGTCCGGCAAACCGTATGACCGGCTCGGGTGCGCGCGCAAACTCGCTCCGGATCGGATTACCCGTATGCACGGCCTTGCTGGGTGTTTCGAAGGCTTCGGCGAAGCTCGTCAGGACGCGATCGGCGAGGCGCGCAAGTATTCGCGTCGCCGTTCCTGCCACCGCATTCTGCTCGTGAATGACCAGCGGGCGCCCAAGCAGCGAGGCCATCATGCCCCCCGGCAGACTGATGTAGCCGCCCATGCCGAGCACCACGTCCGGACGCACACGGCGCATTGCCGTCAACGATTGAGCGAAGGCGCGCAGCAGACGCAACGGGAGCAAAGCCAGGGCGAGCGGACCTTTGCCGCGCACGCCCTGAAAATCCACCCATACCATGTCGTAGCCGTTACGAGGCACGATCTGCGCTTCCATTCCGGTCTTCACACCCATCCACACGACGCGCCATCCGCGCGCGCGCATCGCATCGGCCACGGCGAGCCCCGGGAAAATGTGCCCCCCCGTGCCACCGGCCATGATGAGGATGGTCTTGCCGCTCACCGCTCACGCTCTGCTCTCGAACGTCGGTGCCGTTTCGATGCTCGCCGCACAGCGCGGGCAAACCTCGCCGGCATCATCCCTCGGTACGGCGTACGAGCACCACAACGCGCCCGAAGAATTCATCGCCCTCATACCGTCCGCCCCTGCATCAGCTGCCGATTCTCCCAATCGATACGCAACAGAATGGCAATCGCGATGCAGTTGGCGGCAATCGCGCTTCCGCCGAAGCTCATGAGCGGGAGCGTCAACCCCTTGGTAGGAAGCACGCCCATGTTCACGCCCATGTTGATGATCGCCTGCACGCCGATCCAAAGCCCGATGCCCTGAGCCACGAGCGAGGAGAACAAACGCTCGAGCACCGCCGCCTGTTGACCGATCGCAAACGCCCGCAGAACGAGCCAGCCGAAGAGCACGATCACCGTCAGGACGCCGACGAAGCCCAGTTCTTCGGCGATGACCGCCAGCAGAAAATCGGTGTGCGCTTCCGGCAGGTAGAAAAGCTTCTCGACGCTGCCGCCCAGTCCCACGCCAAACCACTCTCCGCGACCGAAAGCGATCAGCGCATGCGAGAGCTGGTAGCCTCGACCATAGGGATCCGCCCAGGGATCCATGAAGCCGAGAATTCGCTGCATGCGGTAGGGCGAAGTCATGATGAGCAGGATAAATCCCACCACGAGCAGTACCGCCAGTCCGGCGAACAAGCGCCAGTTCATCCCCCCGAGGAACAGCACGCCCATGGCGATGACCGTGATGACGGCGAATGCACCGAAATCCGGTTCGCGCAGGAGCAGTCCGCCGACGAACAGCATCACCACGAACATCGGCGCGAAGCCCTTCTTGAAGCTGCCCATGTATGCAGCCTTGCGCACCGTGTAGTCGGCCGCATAGAGGACCGCAAAGATCTTCATGAGTTCGGACGGCTGCAGATTCACGACCCCCAACGACAGCCAGCGCCGACTGCCGTTGACCTCCCGACCGATGCCTGGCACCAGGACGAGCACGAGCAGCAGCATGCCCATGAGAAAGAGGTACGGCGAATACCGCTGCCACGTATGCATGGGCACCTGAAACGCCATCGCAGCAGCCGTGAGACTGATGACGACGAAGATCGCGTGCCGCACCAGAAAGTACGTTGCCTGATGTCCCGTGTGGCGCGTGGCTTCGGCAATGGCAATCGACGACGAATACACCATCACCAGGCCGAGCGCCAGGAGTGCAACGGTCACCGCAACGACGCCGCGATCGAACTCCGGAAGCTGCTGAATGCGCTGTACGTCCTGGTAGAACATTCAATGACTGCTCCCGCCAGTCTGGGCGAGCGCTTGCGACAGACGCGCGAACTCTTGCCCCCGATGAACATAGCTTCGGAACATGTCGTAGCTCGCGCACGCGGGAGAAAGCAGAACCGCCTCCCCCGAGGCCGCCGCGCTGAACGCAAGACGAATCGCCTCCTCGAAGGTTGCGGCCCGAATCAGCGGCACGCCGCTTGACGCCAGGGCGGTCGCGATGAGTTCACGGTCGCGCCCGATCAGCACGACAGCACGTGCATGCGCACGTACCGCGTCCGCGAGCGGCCCGAAGTCCTGGCCTTTGCCGTCACCGCCGGCGATCAACACGCAGCGCTTGCCCAGACCGTTGAGCGCAGCGACCGTCGCGCCAACGTTCGTTCCTTTGGAATCGTCATAGAAGACGATCGAATCGCGCTCGGCCACGGGCTGCATCCGATGCGGCAAACCCTTGAAGGTGCGCAGCGCATCGAGCATCGGTTCCGTGGAAATGCCGGCCTCGTGACAGAGTGCCATCGCAGCCAGAGCGTTCGCCGCATTGTGCAGCCCGGGCACGCCCAGTTCGTCCACAGGCATCAGATGCACATGGCCGCGCGCGAGCCAAGTGCGTCCATCGAACGACCTGACACCCCACCCACGGTCGTCATCCGGCACGTTGAGCCCGAAAGTGCGCAACTCGCGCCCCGGCAGGCGCATCCCCATACTCCATTCGTCGTCCCGATTCAGCACCTGGACACCGGTACCGATGAAGATGCGCGCCTTCGCCGCGGCGTAGCTCTCCATGCCGTCGTAGCGATCGAGATGATCCTGACTCAGGTTGAGCATTACGGCGGCAGCAGCATCCAGCGACGACGTCGTTTCGAGTTGGAAGCTCGACAGCTCGAGCACGTAGAGTTCGGTCAGCGGATCGGCATCCAGCGCATCGAGCACGGGCAAGCCGAAGTTGCCGGCCATCACCGATCGTCGCCCTGCGGCTTGTGCAATCGCCCCCGACATGGCGGTCACGGTGCTCTTGCCGTTCGATCCCGTGATGGCGATGACGCGTGCGTCTGCGGGCTTCGCGCGCGCGAAGAGTTCAATGTCGCCGACGATGGGCACGCCCCGCGTGGCCGCCGCTTGAACGAGCGGCTCAGCCAGCGGAACACCCGGGCTGATCGCGATGAGATCCGCGCCATCGAAGCTCGTCGCCTTGAAGGGGCCCGTATCGAGCGCGACGTCCGGCAAAGTTCTGGCGAGCGCATCGGCATGCGGTGGCTGCGTCCGGCTATCGGCGACACGCACCCGAGCGCCTCGCTTCGACAGCCAGCGCGTCATTGACATGCCGGTTTCGCCAAGGCCCAACACCAGCACCCTGCGCCCGCTCATCTCCATTGCGTCTCGCCCAAAACGTACACCGGGTTTTGCGTCTTTCCCATGATCAGCGCAATTTCAACGTCGACAATCCCACGAGCACCAGCATCATGGTGATGATCCAAAAGCGCACGACGACCTGGTTCTCTTTCCAGCCCTTGAGCTCGTAGTGGTGGTGCAGCGGCGCCATTCGGAAGATGCGCTTGCCCGTCAGCTTGAACGAAGCCACTTGCAGCATCACGGAGAGCGTTTCAACGACGAACACCCCGCCCATGATCAGGAGCACGATCTCCTGGCGCACGATGACCGCAATGGTGCCGAGCGCCGCGCCGAGTGCGAGCGCACCCACGTCGCCCATGAACACTTCCGCCGGATACGCGTTGAACCACAAGAAGGCGAGGCCCGCGCCCGCGAGCGCCGCACAGAATACCGTCAGTTCGCCGGCGCCGGGGATG
>JBIKKL010000310.1:0-6004 GCA_044360365.1 Burkholderiales bacterium
CGCCTGTTCCCGGAAATGTTCGAGGTCTGCGACATCCTGCCGGTGGACGATTACACCACGCGGCTGCACGAGACCCTTGCCTCGCTTTCACCGCACAAGAGCGAGCGGCCCGTCATCGCTGTGCTCACGCCGGGCATCTTCAACTCGGCGTACTTCGAACACAGCTACCTCGCACAGCAAATGGGCGCCGTGCTGGTCGAAGGTCCCGACCTGATCGTCGGCGAGAACGATGTGGTCTACATGAAGACGATCGACGGTTTGCGCCGCATCGATGTCATCTATCGGCGCATCGACGACGATTTCCTCGACCCCGAGGCGTTCCGCAAGGATTCCGTCCTGGGTGTTCCCGGGCTCATGCGGGCCTGGAAGAAGGGCACGGTCGGTATCGCGAATGCGCCGGGGGCCGGCGTCGCCGACGACAAAGTCGTCTATGCGTACGTACCCAAGTTCATCCGGTACTACCTCGACGAGGAAGCCATCCTGCCCAACGTGCCCAGCTACCTGTGCATGCACGAAGACGAAAGGCAGTACGTGCTTGCCAATCTGGACAAACTCGTCGTCAAGCCGGCGAACGAATCGGGCGGCTACGGGATGATGATCGGGCCGCGTGCGACCCCCCAGGAACGCATCGAGTGCGGCGAGCGCATCAAGGCAGATCCCCGCAACTACATGGCACAGCCGACGCTGCTGCTCTCCACCGCCCCGACCCTGATCGGAGACGGTCTCGCCCCGCGGCATCTGGACCTGCGGCCCTTCATCCTGCAGTCCGAGAACCTGTACGTCACGACCGGAGGCCTCACGCGCGTTGCCATGCGCGAAGGCTCGCTCGTGGTCAACTCGTCTCAGGGCGGCGGGAGCAAAGATACCTGGATCGTGGATGTGAGAGGCTAAATGCTGTCACGCGTTGCAGAAAATCTCTATTGGCTGGCTCGCTATCTTGAACGTGCCGAGAGTTCCGCGCGGCTCATCAGCGCCACGACCCAGGTGCTGCTCGACTTGCCCCGCAACGCCTCCTTCGGCTGGGACGTTCTTGTCAGTGTCGCCGGGCTCGATCAGCGCTTCCGGGAAGCCGTCTCGACCATCGACGAGGCGAGCATCATGCGCTTCCTCATCGCCGACGAGAAGAATCCCGGATCGATCATCTCGTCGGTGCGCGCTGCTCGAGAGAACTCGCGGACCCTGCGGGAAGTGTTGCCGCGGCTCGCGTGGGAGCGGATCAATGCGCTTTATCTCTTCGTCAATCGCAGTTCGAGCAAGTCGCTCGGGCGCGGCGAGCGCATCCAGATGCTCGAAGAGCTGATCGAGCGGCGGCAGTCGATCGTCGGTCTCATCACCGATTGCATGAGTCACGATGTGGCCCAGGATTTCATGGTGCTCGGGCGTCATCTCGAACGCGCGGACATGACGACCCGCATCGTCGACATCAACGCGGCCGTACTGGTGCCGCGTCAGCAGGTCCCCGAGGATCCCTCGATCGCGTTGTTGTGGATAGGCGTGCTGAAGTCCCTGAGTGCATATCAGATGTATCGGCGTCACGTATCGGTGCAGATTCGCACCGCGAGCGTGGTCGATTACCTGCTGAAGGATCCGCACTTTCCGCGGACCGTTCGCTTCTGCCTCGACAAGCTGGAAGGCTGCCTGTCGGAGCTGCCTCGGCATACCGGTCCGATCAAGGCAATTCGCATCGCACAGCGCAGGCTTGCCGGCATGCGATTCGACGGCGTTTCATCGGTACTGAGGCATGAATACCTCGATGCCATTCAGGCCGACCTCGCGCGCATACACGAAGAGATTTCGTCCGAGTATTTCTGCGCGCACTGGCAACAGGCCGAGCAGAGCCAGCACCAGCTGGCGAGCTGAGCTGTTTGCCGTGAGTCTCGTCGCTAGTGTCCTGTATCGGAGATTCGTGCCATAAAAGCGCCGAGAATCGACGCCATACTTTGTCGGAAATCCTCGCCAGGTGTCGAACCTGGCTGCGGTTTCCTTCGCGTCTGGCGCCGATTTCGGCACTTTTGCCACGCAAGGGATCGATGGTAGCGACTTGCACTTATGCTACGAATCTCCGACAAAGGGCACTAGGCGGATGTCCGGGTGAGTCCGGTGTTCGACGAGCGTGGCGGTGCCGGCCCACGCACAAGAACCGGGTCGATACCGAGCGCTGCGTTGCGCATGGCCAGTGCAGTGCTCGCGCAGAATACGGCGAACCCATCCACCGAAACCGTAACGCCATTTTGAATCGGGACGCTCCATCATGTCCGTGCACGTCGCGCTCAATCACGTAACGCACTACCGCTACGATCGACTCATCAGCGTCGGGCCGCAGGTCGTCAGACTGCGTCCTGCGCCGCATTCGCGAACGCGCATACTGTCGTATTCGATGCGCGTCGAACCGGGCGAGCACTTCGTCAACTGGCAGCAGGATCCCCAGTCGAATTACCTCGCGCGGCTCGTCTTCCCGGAGAAGACGCGAGCCCTGCGCATCGAGATCGATCTCGTCGCGGAAATGGCGGTACTCAATCCGTTCGACTTCTTTCTGGAGCCTCATGCCGAGAAGATACCCTTCGTGTACACCGAGGAGCAGCGACACGAGCTGGCACCCTATCTGATCAAGTTGCCTGCGACCGAACGCTTTGCGGCATACCTCGCGACGGTTCCGACCGAACCTCGAACCACGATGGATTTTCTGGTCGAACTCAATCAACGCCTGCAGGGAGACATTCGGTATCTGATTCGCATGGAACCCGGGGTGCAGACGCCGGAGGAGACCCTTCAGACCGGCGCCGGTTCGTGCCGCGATACGGGCTGGTTGCTGGTACAGCTGCTTCGGCACCTCGGTCTCGCGGCCCGATTCGTCTCCGGCTATCTCATCCAGCTTACGCCGGATGTCAAGGCGCTCGATGGCCCATCCGGCCCCGAGGCGGATTTCACCGATCTGCACGCATGGTGCGAAGTGTATCTGCCGGGCGCAGGCTGGATCGGCTTCGATCCCACCTCCGGATTGCTGGCAGGCGAGGGCCACATTCCGCTGGCCTGTTCCCCCGAGCCCTCCTCGGCGGCGCCGATCACGGGCGCGATCGAACGATGCGAAGTCGAGTTCGAACATTCGATGAAGGTTTCTCGCATCTACGAAACGCCCCGCGTGACCAAGCCGTATACCGAAGCGCAGTGGGTCGATATCGAATCGCTTGGCCATCGCATCGACGCAGATCTGCGCAGGCATGACGTCCGACTCACGCAAGGCGGTGAACCGACGTTCGTATCCATCGACGACCGCGACGGGGCCGAATGGAACACCGACGCCATGGGGCCGTCGAAGCGCCTGCGTGCCGCCGACCTGCTGCAGCGGCTCAAGGCCCACTACGCCCCGCAGGGGCTCCTCCATTACGGTCAGGGCAAGTGGTATCCCGGGGAGCAGTTGCCGCGCTGGTCCCTGAACGCGTACTGGCGTCGGGACGGCGAACCGCTCTGGGCCGATCCGAATCTCTTCGCCAGCGAACACATCGACTACGGCGTGACCGCGGAGCAGGCGCGTGCCTTTCTCGTCGAGGTGGCGCAGCGGTTGAAGCTCGATGCGAGCTTCGTGTTCGCGGCATTCGAGGACGTGTTCTATCACCTGTGGCGCGAGCGCCGTTTACCGATCAACGTGGATCCGTTCGATTCCCGTCTGGAGGATCCCCTGGAGCGCGTGCGATTGCGCAGGATCTTTGCCCAGGGTCTCGATCAGGCGATCGGTCACGTGCTTCCCCTTTCGCGGGCGGCCAGCGGATCTGCTTGGGAGACGGGGCCGTGGTTCCTGCGCGACGAGCGCTGCTATCTCGTGCCGGGTGATTCCCCGGTGGGTTATCGTTTGCCCCTCGATTCGCAGCCATGGACTGCGCCGGGCGAATATCCCCGGGTGTATCCGACGGACCCATGGCAGCACCTCGAGCCGCTCCCGACGCATGCCCAGATCGTGCGTCAGGTCGAATCGGGCAGCGACGGTGATGTCTCGCGGGTGCGCGTGACCGATCCCGAGGCCGAACTCGGTCGAGGGCACGATGGTCCTGGCCCAGGCGGGCGCGACGCGTATTCTCGAACCCCTGTCGATCCGACCCGCAAACCCGGGCCTTTCGAATCGGCCCACTGGGTTGCACGAACCGCTTTGTGTGCAGAGCCGCGCAACGGACGCTTGTATGTCTTCATGCCACCGACGGCCGAACTCGACCACTACCTCGAGATCGTCGCGGCCGTGGAGGCGACGGCCCGCGCGCATCGCACGCCGGTCATTCTCGAAGGGTACGAGCCGCCACGAGACCCACGGCTGGTTCATCTGCGCGTGACGCCGGATCCGGGCGTCATCGAGGTCAACATCCAGCCGGCCAACGACTGGGAGGAACTCGTCGAACAGACGACGTTCCTCTACGATGCGGCTCATCAGACGCGGCTCTCCACCGAGAAATTCATGCTCGACGGGCGCCATACCGGCACCGGCGGGGGCAATCATTTCGTGCTGGGTGGAGCAACGCCCGCCGATTCTCCCTTCCTGCGCCGGCCCGATCTGCTCGCAAGCCTGGTGGGTTACTGGCTCAACCATCCTTCGCTGTCGTACTTGTTTTCGGGGCTATTCATCGGTCCGACGAGTCAGGCGCCCCGGATAGACGAGGCCCGCAACGATTCACTGTACGAGATCGAGATCGCGTTCGAAGAGCTTGCGCGGCTCGAACCGGGCGGAGCAAAGCCTTGGCAGGTGGATCGAATACTGCGCAATCTGCTGATCGACGTCAGCGGCAACACGCACCGGTCGGAGTTCTGCATCGACAAGCTCTATTCTCCCGATACGGCTACCGGCCGACTCGGCCTCCTCGAGCTGCGGGCGTTCGAGATGCCGCCGCATGCGCGCATGAGCCTTGCCCAGCAATTGCTGTTGCGCGGTCTCGTGTCGCGCTTCTGGCAGCATCCGTACAAGCCGCTGCGCCTCAAGCGCTGGGGCACGGAACTGCACGATCGCCACATGCTGCCGCATTTCGTCTGGTCGGATTTCTGCGACGTGCTCGAAGAGATGTCGGATTTCGGCTATCCCATCCGGCCGGATTGGTTCGCACCCCACTTCGAATTTCGATTTCCGCGTCTGGGCGATTTCGCAGCCAAGGACGTCCACGTCGAATTGCGGACGGCGCTGGAACCGTGGCACGTACTCGGCGAGGAGGGCTCCCCCGGTGGAACGGTCCGTTACGTCGATTCGTCGGTGGAGCGCCTGCAGGTCAAGGCGACGGGCCTCATCGACGATCGTCATGTGCTGACTTGCAATGGTGCTGAAGTTCCTTTGCATCCCACAGGGAATGTCGGAGAGTTCGTCGCGGGCGTGCGCTACAAGGCGTGGGGGCCGTCCTCCAGTCTGCATCCGACGATTCCGACGCACGTGCCGCTGACTTTCGATCTGGTCGATACCTGGATGAACCGCTCGATCGGCGGCTGTCAGTACCACGTTGCGCACCCGGGCGGGCGCAGCTACTCGACCTTTCCAGTGAATGCGTACGAGGCCGAGGCTCGACGTCTGGCCAGATTCTTTCGGATGGGACACACGCCGGGGCCACTGGTGCCGGCGCGCCAGACCCGGAATCCGGATTTCCCGTTCACGCTGGATCTGCGCCGGATTTGACGAAGTAGCGCCCGCTTGGCCGAGCGGGTGCGTTGTGGGCAAGTTATGATGCAGAAGGAGCGGGCAACCGCCGATAACGCTTACGCGCACCGCTGATCTGCGGATCGTCGTACGATGCCAGACCACATGCCAACCACCTATCCCTACGCCGAGGGCCGCTTCGACGAATTGTTCGAGCGCCCGAACGAGCCGCGTCCGCATTGGGCACGCGTCTATGCGGAAGTGACGGATGCATCAGCCGACGAATTGCGTGAGCGGCTCACGTGGGCGGAGCGCCAGATCCGGGAAAGCGGCGTCACGTACAACGTCTATGCCGATCCGAAGGGCTTCGATCGGCCATGGGATCTCGACGTACTCCCGCTCCTG
>JBIKKL010000078.1:0-11827 GCA_044360365.1 Burkholderiales bacterium
TTCCCTCGATGCTGCTGATCCGCGTCAATGCAGCGTTGCGGCTTCTTAGCGAACGTCGGGCAACCGCGGGGAAGCACGTATAATCCGTGCCGCCGTGCGCCTCGACGACTTCGACTATCACCTTCCGCCCGAACTGATTGCCCAGCAGCCAGCCGTACAGCGTTCCGCAAGCCGTTTGCTATGGCTCGACGGGCGCACCGGCCGGATCGAGGACAAGCGGTTCACGGACCTGCTCGACCTCGTGCAGGCCGATGACCTTCTCGTGCTCAACGATACCCGCGTCATCAAGGCGCGCCTGTTCGGCACCAAGTCGACGGGCGGGCGGCTGGAACTGCTGGTCGAGCGCATCGTGGACGACCGAACGGTGCTTGCGCAAGTGCGTGCCAGCAAGTCGCCGCGCCCGGGTAGTCGTCTTCGCCTGTCCGGAGATGTCGAAGCGACGGTCGTAGACCGCGAGGGCGAGTTCTTCCGGGTCGAGTTCGACGTCGCGACGGATGTCGTCTCGTATCTGGAACAACACGGCGAGGTGCCTTTGCCGCCCTACATCGATCACGGCGCGGACGACCGGGACGAGACGCGCTATCAGACGGTCTATGCGAAACATCCAGGAGCGGTGGCGGCGCCGACTGCCGGTTTGCACTTCGACGATGCGATGTTCACTGCATTGAAAGCCAAATCGGTCCGCGTGGCGTTCGTCACTTTGCATGTTGGAGCCGGTACGTTCCAGCCGGTGCGCGTGGCGGACGTACGCGAGCATCGGATGCACCGCGAGCGGTATCACGTGCCGGTCGAGACCGCGGAAGCGATCCGTGCGACGCAGGCCCGCAACGGACGGGTGATGGCGGTGGGGACGACGAGCATGCGCGCGCTCGAGGCAGCCGCAGCGGACGGGGAGTTGCAGCCAGGTTATGGCGATACCAATCTGTTCATCGTGCCGGGCTACCGGTTCCGCGTCGTGGATCGCCTCGTGACCAACTTTCATCTCCCGAAGTCGACGCTGCTCATGCTGGTATCGGCATTTGCCGGCATCGAGAACGTTCGCCGCGCGTATGCGCATGCCATCGAGGCACGATACCGCTTCTTCAGCTACGGCGACGCCATGCTGATCGAACGGGCCGCGTGAGCTGTCCCACTCGACGACGACCATTCCGAACCAAGCCCGTCATGTCACGATCCGAACCCGATACCCGCGACCGATATCCCCACTTCGTGACGATCACCACGCGGTGGTCGGACAACGATGCCTACCGTCACGTCAACAACGTGGTCTACTACGCGTTCTTCGACACCGCAGTCAATCAGTACATGTTGAGCGAAGGGGTGCTCGATCTCGATGGAGGCACGACCGTGTCGCTCGTCGTGGACACTGCGTGTACGTACTTCTCGCCCATCAGCTACCCGGACATCGTGCACTGCGGGCTGAGAGTCGTTCATCTCGGGTCGAGCAGCGTGCGCTACGAGATCGGGGTCTTCCGCAATCACGCTCCGATTGCAGCGGCGCGCGGACAGTACGTTCATGTCTGCTGTGATCGCGTCACGATGAAACCCGTGCCCATGCCGGCCCCGTTGAAGGCGGCGCTTGCGAAACTGATGCTGCCTGCGAACGAATGAGGAAGACGAGCGATGCGAGCCCGGAGTGGACATGAGCTTTGAGTTGATCGCGGCCGATGGCGCCGCCCGGGCCGGACGGTTGAGCTTGCCGCACGGGGCGATCGATACGCCCGCGTTCATGCCTGTCGGCACTTACGGTGCGGTCAAGGGCATGCGTCCGGAGGCGGTGCGCGCGACGGGCGCGCAGATCGTGCTCGGCAACACGTTCCATCTCTGGTTGCGGCCCGGTCTCGACGTGATCGAAAAGCACGGCGGACTGCATCGGTTCATGGGCTGGGACGGTCCCATCCTGACCGATTCCGGCGGCTTTCAGGTGTTCAGCCTGGGGGCGCTGCGCAAGATCGCCGAGGACGGTGTGCGCTTTCAGTCGCCCATCAACGGCGACAAGCTGCTGCTCACCCCGGAAGAATCGATGCGCATCCAGCGGGTGCTCAATTCCGACATCGTCATGATCTTCGACGAGTGCACGCCGTATCCCATGGACGAGGCAGGAGCCGCAGCATCGATGCGTCTGTCCCTGCGGTGGGCCGAGCGCTGCGCGCGTGCGCACGAGGGCAATCCGAACCGGCTGTTCGGCATCGTTCAGGGCGGCATGTACGAGCAGCTGCGCGACGAATCGTTGGCGGGGCTCCAGTCGATCGGCTTCGACGGCTACGCGATCGGAGGCTTGTCCGTGGGTGAACCGAAAGCGGACATGTTGCGGATACTGCGGCATACGGCGCCGCGGTTGCCGGCGCAAAAACCGCGGTACCTGATGGGGGTCGGCACCCCGCAGGACCTGCTCGACGCCGTGCGGGCGGGGGTGGACATGTTCGATTGCGTCCTGCCCACCCGCAATGCGCGCAACGGCTGGCTCTATACCAGCACCGGCGTGATCAAGTTGCGCAACGCCCGCTATCGCGACGATCTGTCCCCGCTCGACCCGGCCTGCGACTGCTATACGTGTCAGAATTTCACCCGGGCGTATCTTCATCACCTGCAGCGCGTGAACGAGATGCTCGGCGCGGAACTCAATACGCTGCACAACCTGCACTACTACCAGCGCCTGATGGCCGCGATCCGCAGCGGGATCCGGGCCGGGACGCTCGATCGGCTCGTCGTACCGGATGAGGGGGGCGATCGAGGGAGCATGCTAGAATCCGGCGCTTGATTTCGGCGGCTGCCCGGCACGGCAGAACCCCAAAACACACAGGAGGCAACTATGTTCATCGGTCAGGCCTGGGCGCAGGGTGCGGGTGCCCCGGGCAGCGACATGTTGTCGCTGCTTCCCATCGTGCTCATGTTCGTGGTGCTTTATTTTCTGATGATCCGCCCCCAGATGAAGCGGGCGAAGGAGCACAAGGCCATGGTCGAGGCGCTGCAGAAGGGCGACGAGATCGTGACCGCCGGCGGTGTCGTCGGCCGAGTGGCGAAGGTCGACGATAACTACGTCAGCCTGCAAGTTGCGGAAAATGTCGAAATCACGGTGCAGCGACCATCGGTACAGGTGGTGCTGCCGAAAGGCACGATCAAGTCGTTGTAGTCGTTTCGCACGGTCACGCACCGATCATCCACCCCCCCGTCATCCGCCCGCTCGTTCTGATCGGGCGCAAGGCACCTAACCCGTCCCCTCCTCACGATGAACCGATATCCTGCCTGGGTCTACGCGATCGTGGCGATTGCGATTACGGTCGGTCTGCTGTACACGCTGCCGAACTTTTTTGGCGAGGTGCCGGCGGTGCAGGTGTCGCCCCTCAAGGCAACGATCAAGGCCGACACCGAACTTCTTGCCAAAGTCGAGACTTCGCTCAAGGAAGCCGGGATTCCCAGCACTGGGATGTTCCTGGAGTCCAACGGTGTCAGGTCGCGGTTCGCCGATACCGACCTTCAAATCAAGGCGAGGGATTTGCTCCAGTCCAAGTTGGGCGAGGACTACATCGTCGCATTGAGCCTGTTGTCGAACAGCCCGGCCTGGCTCACGTCGATTCGTGCGTTGCCGATGTACCTGGGACTGGATTTACGCGGCGGCGTGCACTTCCTCATGCAGGTCGACATGCAATCCGCGCTCACGCGAAAGGCCGAAGGCACTGCGGGCGACATTCGCAGCACCTTGCGGGACAAGCGCATTCCCTACGGGGGCTTGTCTCGCGACGGCCAGGTGGTTCAGGTGCGGTTTCGAGATGCGGCGACCCGTGACAAAGGCATCGCGGAGATGCAACGCCTGTCCGGAGACTTCAATTTCCGCACCGTCGACGAAGCGGACGAGTTCAAGGTCTTCGTCACGCTCAAACCGGAAGCGCAAAAGCGAACTCAGGAATTCGCGCTGCAACAGAACATCACGACGCTGCGCAATCGAGTGAACGAGCTCGGCGTCGCCGAGCCGATCATCCAGCAGCAGGGGGTGGATCGGGTCGTCGTTCAGTTGCCCGGCGTCCAGGATCCCACCAAGGCAAAGGACATCCTCGGTCGCACGGCCACGCTCGAAGTGCGCATGGTCGACGAGGAGAACTCTGGAAATTCGGCCGTCCTGGAAGCGGCCGTGCGCGGGCAGGTGCCCTTCAACAGCGAGCTTTTCTTCGAGCGCAGCGAGCGCGGCAATTCGCCGCTGCTGGTTCGCAAACAGGTGGTCCTCACCGGCGAACGCATCAACGATGCGCAGCCCGGGTTCGACGGGCAGACCGGCGAGCCCGCGGTGCACATCAGCCTGGACGGCACGGGTGCCCGCATTTTCCAGCAGGCCACGCGCGAGAACGTCGGCAAGCGCATGGCGATCCTCCTGTTCGAGAAGGGCAAGGGGGAGGTCGTCACGGCCCCGGTGATCCGAGCTGAAATTGGCGGCGGGCGCGTGCAGATATCCGGGCGCATGAACACGCAGGAAGCCAACGATGTGGCGCTGCTCCTGCGAGCGGGTGCGCTGGCCGCTCCGATGGAGATCATCGAGGAGCGCACCGTCGGGCCGAGTCTGGGCAAGGAAAACATTACCAAGGGTTTCCAATCCACCTGGATCGGATTCGCCGCCATCGCCGCGTTCATGGTGGCGTACTACATGCTTTTCGGATTGATTTCGGTGACTGCTCTGGCGGTGAACCTGCTCCTGCTGGTGAGCTTGCTGTCGATGCTGCAAGCGACATTGACGCTGCCCGGCATTGCCGCCATTGCGCTGACGCTAGGCATGGCTATCGATGCAAACGTGCTGATCAACGAACGCGTGCGCGAGGAACTGCGCAACGGCGTCAGTCCGCAAGCGGCGATTCATGCGGGATACGAGCGAGCTTGGGCGACGATTCTGGATTCGAACATCACGACGCTCATTGCCGGCCTCGCACTTTTTGCGTTCGGGTCTGGCCCTGTGCGGGGATTCGCCGTGGTCCATTGTCTGGGCATTCTGACATCGATGTTCAGCGCGGTGGTGGTGTCCCGAGCGATGGTGAACCTGTACTACGGTCGCCGACGACGCATCGAGAAGATATCGATTGGACAGATCTGGCGCCCCGACTCCGGCCCCGCGAAGAAATAGCAGCGCGGCCGAGCGGCCATTACAACCGACCAGCATTCAGGAATAGACCATGGAGTTCTTTCGCATCAAGCGCGACATTCCGTTCATGCGGTACGCATTGGTGTTCAATATCATCTCCCTGGTGACGTTCCTGGCCGCGGTCGTATCGCTCGCCACCAAAGGGCTTCACTTCGGCGTGGATTTCACCGGCGGCACGGTGATGGAGGTGCAATACGAGCAGCCCGCCGATCTCGTCAAGATCCGAGAGTCGATCGCCAAGCTCGGTCTGACCGATGTGGCCGTACAAAATTTCGGGACCGCGCGCGACGTGCTCATCCGTCTGCCGCTCAAGGAAGGCGAGTCGAGCGCGAAGCTGTCCGATACTGTCCTGGCCGAACTCGGCAAGGGTGAAGTGAAGGTGACGCTGCAGCGGGTTGAGTTCGTCGGGCCTCAGGTGGGTGCGGAGCTGGTGGAGAACGGCGCGCTTGCACTGCTCTTCGTTTCGATCGGGATCGTCATCTATCTGTGGATGCGATTCGAATGGAAGTTCGGTCTCGCAGCCATTATTGCGAACCTTCACGATGTCGTGATCATCCTCGGATTCTTTTCGTTCTTTCAGTGGGAGTTCTCACTCCCGGTGCTCGCAGCCGTACTTGCCGTGCTCGGCTACTCGGTCAACGAATCGGTGGTGGTCTTCGACCGGATCCGGGAGAACTTCCGCAAGATGCGTCGGGCGTCCGTGCCTCAGGTTCTTCGGCGGCGAGACACTCTTCTATTTCGCGCTGGCCCTCACCATCGGCATCTGCTTCGGGATCTACTCGTCCGTGCTGGTGGCGAGCCCGCTGGTCATGTGGCTCGGGATTCGCCGTGAAGATCTGGTTCAGCCCGAGAAAAAGGACAAGCCTGAAGCGGTCGTTTGAAGGGGCGATGCTTCGACGCGCCGCTGGCCGATCGGTCAATAAAGCGCGGACGAAAGCAGTCGTCGATAGGTGCTGACGAGATCGCCTTGTCCGCCGAGCAAGTTGAACACTTCGACCATCGTCTTGCGTCCAACGTCGTCGCCGAACTTGCGATCGCGGCGCACGATCTCGAGCAATTGCGCCAGCGCGGGTTCGTAGGCTTGTTGCGTCACCAGTGTCCGAGCCAACTCCAATCGCGCTTCAAGGTCGCTGGGGTTGCTTTCGATGCGCGCTTCGAGTGCAGCGGAGTCGCTTGCGTTGGCCCCGGCGAATTCGATGCGCGCTTTGAGTTCGCGAATCTGCGCGTCGTCCGATCCGGTATGAAGCAACGGCTCGAAAGCGGCGCGCGCCTCTTCGGTTCGATCCAGTGCGAGCAACGCTTCGACCAGTGAAGTGCGCGCACGCGCGTGTCTGGGATTGTCTTTCAATATTTGCTGCAGAAGTGCTACTGCGTCGGGCGTGTTGCCATCGCCGACAAGCGCTTGCGCGCGTCTGCACTCGATATCGGCTGGAGAGGGCAGGACCCGCTCGATGAAGGCGCGCACCTGGCTTTCCGGCTGCGCGCCGACGAATTCATCCACCAGTTTCCCGTCTACGACTGCCTTCACTGCCGGGATACCCCGGACACCGAAATTCGCGGCGAGCTCCTTATTCTCGTCGGAGTTGATCTTGGCGAGCGTGAAGCGTCCCGCATACTCGGTCGCCAGTTTCTCCAGAACGGGCGTGAGCGCCTTGCATGGGCCGCACCAGGGGGCCCAGAAGTCGACGATGACAGGCGCGCGCTTTGATCCTTCGAGGACCACTTCCCGGAAGTTGTGCTGGTCGACGTCGACGCTGAACGTGCTCATGGGCGTTTTCCTTCGTCGCAGATCGAAGGGAGCTGCGGGTTAATGTTCCAAACTCAAAGAGCACGTGCCCGAGGTCGGGCCCGCTTTCGTTGGCCGAAGGCCGGGCTGCAGCTGACATCCGCGCACGCAACGGATCCTCTCGGGGGATGCGCGTAGTCTAGACGTTCTGCGCGAGTCGCACCGCCGCACCGATGTAACTGGCTGGCGTAAGCGCGAGGAGCCGCTGCTTCGCATCCTCCGGGATCGACAAGCCGCCGATGAAAGCGTGCAGCGTCGGCTTGTCGATGCCGGTGCGCCCTCGCGTCAGTGCCTTCAACTGCTCGTACGGATCTGCGATGCCATGTCGCCGCATGACCGTCTGGATCGGCTCGGCGAGGACTTCCCACGTTGCGTCGAGATCCTCGGCAATCTTGCGGCGGTCGGCCTCCAGCTTGCCGAGTCCTCGCATCAATGAGTCCCACGCGAGCAGTGTGTGTCCCAGCGCCACGCCCATGTTGCGCAGTACCGTCGAATCGGTGAGATCGCGTTGCCAGCGCGAGACGGGCAGCTTGTCGGCCATGTGTCTGAGCAGCGCATTGGCCACGCCGAGATTGCCTTCGGAATTCTCGAAGTCGATCGGATTGACCTTGTGCGGCATGGTCGACGAGCCGACTTCGCCTGCCTTGACCCGTTGCCGAAAATAGCCGAGGCAGATGTAGCCCCAGATATCCCGATCGAGATCGAGCAATATCGTGTTCGTGCGCGAATAGGCGTCGAAGAGTTCGCCGATGCAATCGTGCGGTTCGATCTGCGTCGTATAGGGGTTGAAGACGAGACCGAGGGAATCGACGACTTCGCGTGCGAATTGTTCCCAGTCGATCTCCGGGTAGGCGACGAGATGCGCGTTGTAGTTGCCGACAGCGCCGTTGAACTTCGCCGTCAGGTCGACTGCGGCCAGGCGTTTGCGTGCCCGGTCGAGTCGGTGCACGACGTTCGCGATCTCTTTGCCGAGCGTGGTCGGGGTGGCCGCCTGACCATGCGTGCGAGCCAGCATGGCGACGTCGGCCAGATCGTGCGCCATGGCGCGCAGCCGCGCGATGATCGAGTCGAGCATGGGCAGCATCACCTTCTCGCGCGAGCCGGCGAGCATCAGTGCGTGACAGGTATTGTTGATGTCCTCCGAAGTGCACGCGAAGTGTATGAAGCCGATGGCGGCTTGCGCGTCAGCGTGGCTCTTCAGCTTCTCCTGCAGAAAATACTCGATCGCCTTCACGTCGTGATTGGTCTGCGCTTCGATGCTCTTGACGCGCTCGCCGTCCTCTTCGCTGAACTGTTCGGCGATCGCATCCATCGCGGCGAGCGTCGAGCCGCTGAACGGGGCGATCTCAGGCAGACGCGGATCGGCAGCGAGTTTCTTCAGCCAGGAGATTTCCACAAGCACACGCATTCGAATGAGCGCTAGCTCGGTGAAATACTCCCTTAATGGAGTTACTTTATTTTGGTAGCGTCCGTCCACCGGGGACAGTGCATCGAGAGCGGAAAAAGCCATAGTCATCAGCCGGTTGAAGCGTGAATTTTGTCACGCAAGTGGATTGGCACAGGGCTTGCTCAAAGTTCCTGCAAAGCATCAGGGAGTGAACAAGCAGTGAGAATGATCGAAGCGTTTCGCAACTCCGCCAACGATAGCACGGCGTTCGTCAACGGTTACAACGACGGGCAGGCGGCCCGCACGAACACCGCCTCCTTGACTGCGTATCTTCGCGTCGGCATCGACGATTATGCCAGGGGTTATCGGGCGGGCTACTTCGCTCGTGCTGCGGGTTCCGCCTCGACCCCGGAGCGCACAGTGGCCCGACAAGTCGTCAATCTGTAGACGGCACGGCAACATCAGCGTCCATCGTTCGACACAACGCCACGAGCCCCCGAGGCTGCTTTCGTCGCCATAGTCAGTCGCAAGCACTGAAGCTTGCGAGCCCGCCCAAATACATTACGAACCGGATTCCTTTGGCGCAGAGAAGGCGACTCCGCATCCTGCGCAGGTTCGGGGCAACTCGATTCGAGGCTCGAACCGGATCCGGGTGGCACATCTCGGACACCGCCCCGCTTGCGTCAGTCGAAACGCTCGCCACGTCAGCAGCAGCAGCGTCACTCCCGCCGAGACTTCGACAACACGAGAAAGCGGCCAGACAACTGCCGCTACCCACAATGCGAGCGCTGCGATCATCGCAACGATCCAGCGCCTGACGACGCGTCGGCGCCATCGCTGAACATTCGCAATGACGGTCGGATCGTCGGGCATGCTGGAACCGCGGCCGCCTTCGTTCATGGAGCGATTCGATCACCGTGCGCCGGCAAGTGTTTCGAGGCGTTTTACGCCTCGACCGATACGAAGTCGGATTTCGGCGCCGAGCAGTCAGGACAGGTCCAGTCCTCCGGCACGTGATCCCACGTCGTACCCGGAGCAATGCCTTCATTGGGCATTCCCGCTTTCTCGTCGTAGACGAAACCGCAGAGTTCGCAGTTCCATTGCTTCATGAGGAGATCTCCCTTGATGTGGTGACACGCGACGGGCAGGCCCTTTCGCGGTTACCCCTCGCGCAATTCTTGTCGTTGCGGTGGCTCGCGCGGCGTCGATGCGACGTATCGGCAACACGGGCATCGCATGATTCCCGACGCGAATGCTGCTCTGCGCGGCGCTCGTCGTTGCGAGTCATGCGCCGGACACGTGGATCGTGTCCGTGAAATGCTGGCGGAAGAGAGTGGGAGTCGAACCCACAAAGGACCGTCAACGGCCCCCACCGGGTTTGAAGTCCGGCCACCCCACCGGGGACGCTTCTCTTCCATGTTCACAGGCGCCATCTGCCTAACCGATGGACCCCGGCAGCCAGTCCGACAGGCTGCCCGGTGATTCTAACCCGACTGGCGCGTCAAGCGGACGCGACAATCAGCCGGCGAGGGCGCGCGCCGCGCTTTCTGCGGCTTGCCGTGCTTCATACACTGCATCCGCGAGTTTGCCGCTGTAACCCGCCCGGACAGCGCCCGCCGCAAACACGCAGGGCACGGCGGTTTGAAGCGAAACGTCGGTTTCGATGGCGCCGGTGTCCGTGCGCTTGATGCCGGGCGGGGCGAAGGCCGAATTGGGTTCGAGCCCGACGAACACGAACACCCCCGCACAGTCGATGCGACTGAGTTCACCGGTGGCCGACGCGACCTGTATGCCCTCGACTGTCTGGCTGCCGAGGATTTCGCGGATCGTGAATCCGGGGCGCACTTCCACGTTCGGGAGCGCGGTGGCCTTTTCGACGAGTTCCGCGTGAGCACGGGGAGTTGGCCCCCGCATCAGGATCGTCACGCGACCTACATAACGCGACAGCGCGGCGGCTTCCTGGAAGGCTGCGTCGCCTCCGCCGACGACCACGACGTGTTCGCCCTGGAACATGGGGCCGTCGCAGTCGGCGCATTGCGATACGCCGCGGTGATCGAACTCCTCTTCGCCCGGAACGCCGAGCTTCTTCATGCTCGCACCCGACGCAATGACGACTGCGCGCGCGGTGTAGTCGCCGCCCTCCGTTCTGACGCGAATGACGCCATCGGCGGGATCGAGGCCTGTCACGGTTGCACCGAGATTTTCCACGCCGGCTTCCGCGTTTGCTTCCATGAGGGCGGCGGCGATGTCCACGCCCGATCCGGCTTCGTCGTAACCCTCGAGCTCCGCGACGTTGATGACCAGGCCGCCGAACAGATTGCCTTCCGTCGTCGCGGTCTTGAGACCGAGCGAGGCTGCATGTTTGGCACAGGCCAGGCCGGTCACGCCTTCGCCGACAACGATCAGATCAAATGCACAGTCCAACAGATTCTCCTGTCAGTAGGTTACGGGCGTGGCCGCGGTGCAGCGCCCGGTGCCGCAGCCAGCGCCTGCTCGATGGGGCGCCGGATTCGGCGTGCGTCGCCGATGCGCTGGGTATAGCCGATTCGATCGAAGTACTCGAGGACTTCGATCGAAAGCTTGCGGCTCGCGCCGCAATGATCCCGGTAATCGGCCGCGGTGAACTGCCCGTTCGGCGTGCTGCCTGCGGTCGCTTCGGCAACCTGGGCAAGACGCTCGACCGTGCTTCGCAGCAGGAATCGATCAGGCGTGGCCTTGATCGGCTCTCCGCCGCGACTCTTGCGATGCAGGAAGTCGCTGATGGTCTTCTCGGGAAGACGCAACTGCTCGGCCAGTTCCTTCAAGCTCGGAGGTAGCGGCGTGTCGTTTTGCAGCGCCGGCAGCACGCGTTGCCACAGCTTTTCGTCCTCAGGATTGGACGTGGCATCGTGCCCGGGCTTTCGAACACGAGTGCCCGCAAGCTCCACTTTTCGCGCGGCGGCGAGATCCCGAACCAGCTGGGTCAATGCCCATTCCGGTATCCGGCACTGCAGGCGTTCCGGCAGACTCGACAGCTCAAGGCCGAGCGCCTTGGGGTCGTCCCGGTGCAGGCGCATCGTCTCGTCCACGATGGCGTTCATCAGTTGCGTGCGTCGCTCGGCGGATAGGCCGATGCGGTCCGTGCGTCCCAGAACGAAGATCTGAAGCTTTTTGTACAGCGCCTGTGCAGTTGCGTCATCGAGGTTGAAGGCAGCCTCGAACGCTGCGACATCAATGCCATCCAGCGCCGCTTTGCTCAGCGCACGCAGCGCGTCTTCCGGGGAATCGGCGCTGAGCGCAAGGACGATCTGCTGGCGCGCCGGCGAGTTGCGTCGGATTACCGGAGCGAAGGGATCGACGACCGAGCCGCCACCGAGTGTCCGAGTGGCGGATTGATCGCGCACGATGAACCGATCCCCGTGCAGGCAGGCGATGGGGCGATCCAGGATGATCTGTGCAACTTTGCTCTCCCCGGGGGCGATCGACTCGCCCCGGCGCACGGCGATGCGCGCCGTGACCGCCTCCGTACCGAGGTGGAAATGCACGGGCG